>CAZPIZ010000369.1:0-2059 GCA_964586615.1 uncultured Acidimicrobiaceae bacterium
AAGCCGTGACCGGCGTCGTTGTAAATCTTGACATCGTGATCGACCTTGGCGGTCGACAATCCGCGCTCGGCCACACGGGCGCCTTTGGCAAACACCCGATCCTTGCGGCCGTAGGAAGCGACCACCGGACACGATCGGGCCAGCAGCTCCGCTTTCGGAACTTTGCCGTAGTTGGGGGCGACCGCGTCGACGGTCCCCGTCATGCCAAGCAGGAATGCCAGCCCGCCACCAACGCAGAAGCCGATGACACCGACCCGTCCGTTGCAATCCGATCTACCGGATATCCAGTCCACCACGTCTTGAACGGTGTCGACCGCATCCCCCTTGCCGCGTTGCACATCGAGAAATAGCCGGGCCAGACAGCCCAGCCCGCCGTCGGCCAGCAGATCGGGGGCGACCGCCAGATAACCCATGCCAGCCAGCCGGTCGGTTATGCGTCGGATGTCGTCGTCAAGGCCGAAAGCCTGATGTAACACGACCACCCCCGGCCGGGGACCACCTTCGGAGGGCATCGCCAGATAGCCGGGAATCGGATCGCCGGGTAGATACATGGTGAGGTCACCGCCCACGTGACGTGACCGTAACGGTCAACCGGCCAGAATGTGTCCTGAAGAGACACGAGCGAAGGCGAACCAGATGACAAAGTTGGATGCCGTGGTCGTCGGCGGTGGACCCAATGGTCTATCGGCTGCAATAGCGCTGGCCCAGGCAGGCAGATCGGTGAAAGTCATTGAGGGGGCTGACACCATCGGGGGTGGCGCTCGCACGATGGCGTTGACTCTGCCGGGTTTTCGCCACGACGTCTGCTCCGCGGTTCATCCATTGGGACTCGGCTCCCCCTTCTTCCGCCAACTCCCGTTGGAAGACTTCGGGCTGCAGTGGGTCCACCCGCCGATTCCCTTCGCTCATCCGTTGAGCCCCCAGGAGGCGGTGTTCGTTGAGCGGTCGATCGAGGCGACCGCCACCCAGCTCGGGATCTCCGACGGCGAGGAGTACCGCCGACGTATCGAGCCCTTCGTCGAGCAGTGGTCAAAGATCGAGTCGCAAATCCTCGGACCCATGCTTCGGGTTCCTAAGCATCCGTTAGCGATGGCCCGCTTCGGCTGGGTCGGTGCCCTCCCCGCCAAGACCCTCATCAACGCCTTTTCGGATGAACCGGCCAAAGCCCTCATCGCCGGTGCCGCAGCTCACGGCTACCTGCCCCTAAATCGAATGCTGACCGCGTCATTCGGACTTCTTTATCCGATCACTGCGCACCGCTTCGGTTGGCCGTTTGCTGCCGGGGGAAGCCAATCGATCGTTGATGCCCTCGCCGGCTATTTGCGGTCCCTTGGTGGAGAGATCGAAACCGGCCGATGGGTAAAGCGGATGGCCGACCTCCCGCCCGCCAGGGCGACACTGTTTGACGTCACTCCCGATGTGCTGATGGGAATCGCCGGTGACCACCTGCCGGGCTCTTACCGCGCCCGTCTGAGGAGATTCCGCCGAGCGCCGGCCGCCTTCAAGGTCGATTACGCACTTGCCGGTCCGGTGCCGTGGACCAACCATCGGCTTGGGCTGGCGGGCACCATTCACATCGGCTCCTCGGAGTCAATCGCCGCCGCCGAATCAGCCATCTGGAAGGGCCACCGGCCTGTCCGACCCTTCATCTTGCTCGCCCAACAGAGCATGTCGGACCCATCTCGGGCGCCCAGCGGCAAGCACACCCTGTGGGCATATGCCCACGTACCATCCGGATCGACGGAGGACTTCAGCGGTGCCATCGAGCACGAGATCGAGCACCTCGCCCCGGGATTTCGGGATCTCGTCATCGACCGTTGCATCACCGGTCCTGTCGATCTGGCCGAGTACAACCCCAACTTTGCTGGTGGGGACATCACTGGAGGCGCCCACACTCTCGGACAGGTCTTGTTCAGACCAGTGCCGGGACGGAACCCCTACGCAACGCCCGCCAAGGGGATCTACCTCTGTTCATCATCGACCCCTCCCGGAGCCGGCGTCCACGGCATGTGCGGATACTGGGCGGCGCAGGCGGCGTTAAAGAGGGACCTGGCATAGG
>CAZPIZ010000370.1:0-2055 GCA_964586615.1 uncultured Acidimicrobiaceae bacterium
ACATCCCGCTGGAGTCGCAGCACGGTCTCGGTGTTGTGATTGAGTACCTCCGGCCGTTCCGCCAGGACGGTTTCGAGCGCAACCGGATCGCCCTTGAAGTCGGGTATCAACACCTCGATCTCACAATCCGGGTGAATCCGGTGTGTCTCCCGGATGGTGGCGGCGAAGATCCCGGAGCCACCGTCGTCGAGATCGTCGCGATTCACCGACGTGATCACCGCATGGGAGAGCCTCATGGCCTTGATAGCCTCCGCCGCCCGAAACGGCTCCATGACATCGAACTCGGTCGGTTTGCCGGTGGTCACATTGCAGAAGCCACAGGCTCTGGTGCAACGGTCCCCGAGGATCATCAATGTGGCGGTGCCACTCCCCCAACACTCGTAGATGTTGGGACAACCTGCCTCTTCACAGACGGTGTGGAGATCGAGTCCACGCATCAGCTTCTTGAGCTCGAGGTACTCGCCGTTCATGCGGGCCGTGACCTTCATCCAGTCGGGTCTCGGTGGCTCGCCTGGAAGGCGCCCGTTGATCAGCACCGGCTCACTCCTTCGAGCCTCAGAGCTGAACGTCCCCTGTTTGAGAAGTCGATCCACTTCGAACTCGTCGGAGATGCCCTGGCCTCGGACAAAAGCCCCCAACTGGGGGTCGACCCGCTCATACCCAAACACCCTCGAAAATACTGGAGTCAAGATCTCGACGACCTCTTGATGCGACACCTTGCGACCCGTGAGCGCCCGCAGCGATGTCACCTGTCGATCGCTGATGCCACAGGGGTTTATCCTCGCAAAGAAGTCCATGTTCGGATCGAGGTTGAGCGCAAACCCGTGCATCGTCACCTGTCGCGAGACCCGGACGCCGATGGCGCCAACTTTGCCGGCCGCGGTCCAAACACCGGTAAGGCCCGGTTCCCGCCACGCCTCGACCTCGAAGGCGGCGAGGGTGTCGATCAAGACCTGCTCTAGCTTCCTGACATAGGGCACGATCTGCATCGGATCGGATAGCCGCAGAATCGGATAACCGACGAGTTGACCGGGGCCATGGAAAGTTATGTCACCGCCACGGTCGACATGATGCAGTTCAGCCCCGAGATCCGACAGAGCAGCCTCGGGAACCAACAGGTTGGAGCCATCCCCGTTGCGCCCCACTGTGTAGACCGGCGGATGTTCTAGCAGCAGGAGATAGTCGTCCGCCCGCCCTTCTACCCGACCCTCCCAGAGGGCCTTCTGAAGGTCCCACGCCTCCAGATAGGAAAGCCGCCCAAGCCACCTGACCCTCAGCATTCAGGGCCCCGGTTGGTTTTGGAGAACGGGAGGGCTGGCGTCTGGCGTCTGGCGTCCGGCGTCTGGGAGCTCACGCCAGCTCCTGGTTCCAGTCCCAGTTCTCCAGGTTCTGTTTGATCCGTTGCAGGAACAGAACCGCGGTCGATCCGTCAAAGGCCCGGTGATCCCAGGAAAACCCCAGATAGCCGATATGGCGGACGGCGATGGTGTCCTGACCGTCGTCGGTGGTGACCACCGCCGGTCGCTTGGTGACGGTCTCGGTCGAGAGCAGCCCGACGTTGGGCACGTTGATGATCGGCGCCGACATGAACGATCCGAACGGGCCCGGGTTCGTGATCGAGAAGGTCGACCCGGTCACGTCGTCGGGCTCTAACTTGCCCGCCCGGGCTTTGTCCGCCAACTCCCGGATCTTGCGAGCCAGGCCGACCAAGCGAAGGCCGTCGGCGTTGCGGATAGTCGCCACGACCAGACCCTTCTGATTCAGGTCGATGGCGATGCCGAGGTTGACCGACCGATGGAACACGGCCTTCTTCTCGTCGAGGAAGAAGGAGCTGTTGACTACCGGGTACTCCTTGAGAGCATCGATCGTCGCTCTGGCGATGAAGGGCAGGTAGGTGAGGGAGAACCCCTCCTCCTTCTTCCAGTCCTGCTGGTGCGCCGTGCGAACCCGCTCGACCCGTTCGTAATCGACCTCCACCGAAGTCCACACATGGGCTGCCGTCTGCTTGGCCCGCAGCATGTTCTCGCCGATTCGAACCCGGAGACGGTCGAGCGG
>CAZPIZ010000371.1:0-2052 GCA_964586615.1 uncultured Acidimicrobiaceae bacterium
ACCACCTATGCCCTGTTGGGGCTGCTTGTTGCCAGATCATGGACCGGTTATGAGCTCACGAACCAGGTTCGTCGCAGCCTGCGGTTCGTGTGGGGATCCTCAGAGGGTCACTTGTACCGGGAGCAAAAGCGCCTTATCGAGTTGGGTTGGGCGACAGTGGAGCGTGAGCCGGTCGGCAAGCGGCACAGGAACCGTTACACGATCACTCCCGAAGGGAGGAGCGCCATGCGGGAGTGGCTGGGCACTAAGCCGGATGAACTTCGCCTGGAGATCGAGGGGCTGGTGCGGATGTTCTACGCTGATCAGGGCAGCGTCGAGGACCTGCTCAGTTCCATGGAGGCGACGGCGCGGGTGGCCCGATCGATGCGCGATAGGTTGCTCGGGTTCGTCGACGAGTACCTGGAAGAGGACGGACCGCTGTGGATGCTCGAAGAGGGCATGGGTGGCCCCGACCAGGAGCGTCTCATGTTCCACGACCGTCCCCAGTTCCCGGAACGCCTCCACGTCGTCACTCTTGTCATGGATGTGAGCACCGCCCTCCTGGCCGACATCGAGACATCCCTCACCACCGCAGCCGAGGAGGTCAAAGGGTGGCCGTCGACCACCGATCCGGGAATCACTCCCCTGACCCGGAAACGGCTCGAAAACATACGAGATCGTGGGAGAGGCAGGACCTCCGCCTGAACTTGGCTGCCCGGTCGGCGGGCGTCGATTGCAATCACGACACATCACTCGGCCAGATGGATTATTGAAACTTTGCTTCTTGACATCTGCTCGCAAAGAGAGTAGATAGTTACTTGCAATGAGAGCAAAGAGCTCGACATTCGACCTGACTTGAAAGGTCGCCACCCGAACCGGACGCTCGCGAGGAGCCACAGGAGCAGAGGAGAAGTACCCGATGAGACAGACGATCGACGATCTCCCGGTCGAGCTACATCAAGGCGAACTCACCACTCACTACGCCGAGTGGGGCGAAATGGCGGTGCGACATTTGCAGGTGCCCGCCGACACCGACATGTCCTCCATCCTCGAGGGTTTACCAAACGACCGATGCCCGAGCCCCCACTGGGGCATGGTCTTGAAGGGATCGGTCCACCTTCGTCACGCCGACGGAACCGAAGAGACCACCCGGGCAGGTGAGTTGTTCTACTGGCCGGCAGGGCACACGGCATGGACCGACGAGGATGCAGTCTTTCTGGAGATCGGTCCGGTGGGGCCGATGCGCCAGTTCAGTGAACACGCGATGAAAAAGCTAGGTGGTTAGCTTCCACAGATGGGCATTGCGACATACCGGTGCACAGTCCTCGACGTAGGTGATCTCACTGTCGCTTACAAGTTCTGGTCAGAGGTGACCGGCTTGGAGATCATCGGGAGCCCCGGTGGTTGGCATGGCCGTTTCGGCTATCTCGGCCACAAGGATCCATGGAAACACGAGTTCATCCTCCAGGTGGTCGACGCGCCCAGAGGTGAGTGGGCCAACCGGGTACACATCGACCTCACCCCTAACGAGGGGATGGACCGCGCCATCGAGGACATTATTGCTCTGGGCGGATCGGTCAAGAAGCCACCGACCCTCTACCCAAGACCCGGATCCCATGGAGACGAACCACCGGTCATCGAGTGGGCAGTGATGCAAGACCCGTTCGGCAACGAGTTCTGCTTGGTCAGCGAGCTCGGCCAAGAGGAGATCAAGGCAGTACTCAAGGCATCGAAGGCCGGCGCTTCCACCGATCACGGGTGGCGGGTGGCCGCCGGACGAACCTCCTGATAGACCCGTGCCGGTATGTGCGCTTCGACGACGCGAGCGTTGCATCTTGCGGGATACAAAGTGTCTCGCATACGCACTTGTTTCGTCCGTATCGATCTGTAGAGAACGGCCTTGACCGCCTTCGGGCCGCCGAGGCCGCCGGTTCGAATCCGGCCGTCCCGACTCAGAAACACCAGGTCAGGGCCGCTCGCGAGGGCGGTCCTGGTTTTTGGGCTTGATTCCATCGCGGTCCATCGCGCGTGTCGCGGCCTGGCTTGGGGAGGGCCGCTCTGTCAGCCGGGTCG
>CAZPIZ010000372.1:0-2052 GCA_964586615.1 uncultured Acidimicrobiaceae bacterium
GCGCAGACCAAGCCGAGCCCGCCGCTCATCGACAGAGATACTCCTCATTCGAGACTTCCCAGCAGCCGCCCGACCAGCGATGCCTTGATGGCCGGGCGCGATCCGAACACAAGGAGAAACCCCGCCTCGCGAAGAAGGCGCTGCCCGTGCTGACGCACCAGGAGAGACCGGCTTCCCTCGGAAGCGACAACGGCGGCGGCTGCCCGTACGGAGAGTTCAGAAGCCCGGGCACGAAGAGCGGGCAGCTCGCCCGGTGAGGCCGTGTCGAGAGCATCTCTCAATCGTTCCAATTCTCTCTCCGCGGACGGTGAACCCAGCATCCGGACGCACCGGCCGATCACCCCAAGGGCCAGCGATCCGTTGGCTCTCAAGCCGGCGGCGTCGAGTTCCTGCCACTGGGGGTAGGGGAGGCTGAAGGTACAGCGATCATCGGGAAGGAAATGGTCCTTAAAGCGGAGCGTCACCGTGGAGCTGGCATTGACGGAGGCGAGACGGAGTCCTTCGATCCCGAGCGACGATGACTCGGAGGCGTCGATCAGCCCCCACACGACCTGATCGTCATCGCTGCGGGCGGCGACGTGAACCAGGTCGATCAGACCCCAGCCGGTGACCCATGGAGAGTCGCCCTTGAGGAGCCATCCTCCCGAGTCTCGTCTGGCCAGAAGGGACGGTACCGGACCGGCCCCACCAAGGGCGATGCCTGCCCTTACATCGCCGGCGCACATCGGACCTATCAACTCCTTCGCCAAGGGGCCGTCGAGCCGTGACATTGCGAAGGCGACGCTCAGGTGCTGAAGCCAGACGAATGTTGTCGAAAGGCATCCTCCCGCCAGCGTCTCGATGACCCTCCAGGCCGGGGGACCTTCGAGGCCGAGCCCACCCGATTCGACCGGGGCGGTCAGGCCATAGAGACCGGCCCCGGCCAATCGATCAAGGTGCGAACGAGGAACCAGGTCGGCCGCATCTACATCGTTCGCCGCCGGAAATAGCAGGTCGTCGGCCAGGTCGCGAGCCAGCTCCAGGATGTCATCGGTGGTTGGGATCGGTGTGCCTCTTCCTCTGGTCCATCGAGGATAAGGCGGACGTAGTTTCAGCCAGCCGAAGCAACAACTTCGACCGAGGCGACCATGCCTTGCTGATAGTGATCGATGACACTGCCGTCGTCGAGGCCGTTGACTATCCGGCATGTGAACATATAGGTGCCCGGCTGGAGGCTTATCGTCAATTCGGTCTCGGCCCCGGGATTGACCAGATCGGTGGCGGCAACCACGGTTCCTGAGGAGTCGCTGACCACCAGTGTGTGCGGGAACTCCCCATAGTTCTCCACAGCCAGCTCTACGGTGCCGGCTTCGAGAAGGTCGATTTCCGGGGCAACCCAGAATTCGCCCAGTTCGACCGCGGTGCTGGACGCTCCCTGACCGGCGCAGGCGCCCAGGGCCAAAATCAGCACGGTCAGTGCTGCCTTCTTCATGAGGCCACCCGGAGCTGTCGCGCATTCAACGGTACCCCCACCGCCATGGTGGTCCCGGTGGGCCCGGTCTCGACCGAGATGGAACCATCGATCCCTTCCACCATCAGCTTTGCCAGATAGAGGCCAAGGCCGGTGCCCGATGCCCTACCCCTTTTCTCGAACTTCTCAAAGATATGCGGGACGAACTCGGGTTCGATCCCCGGACCGTTGTCACGAATGAGGAAATAGACGGCCGCCGAGGGCCGGCTACCGACCTCCACCTGAGGCTCGAAGGGAAGCCCCTCGCAAGGAGCGATCTCGACCGTGGTTGCGCCGTGGGTCCGGGCGTTATCGGACAGCGAGACCAACAGCGCGCTCAGGGTGTCGACGTCGGTGAGCAGGGGAGGAACATGGACCTCCGCCGGCCATAGAGCCGTTCCTGGCGTCATGGCCTCCAAGCGAGAACGGAGGGCGTCGCCGCTGATGGGTCGAAGCTCGTATTGAAGGCTTCGATTCTCGATGCGGGCCACCACGAGCATCTGGGATATGAGCTCTTTGAGACGCCGACCGTCGGCGACGATGTCGTTGAGGAGGCGGCGGCG
>CAZPIZ010000373.1:0-2046 GCA_964586615.1 uncultured Acidimicrobiaceae bacterium
CGGATGGGCGAGCCCGAGGAGCTACATCTCGATCGGAAAGGGATCCGCAAGCGGACTCGTCGAATCGAGGCATTCTGGAACGGGTGCATCTTCGTCGACGCCGACCTCCCGCTACCGGGCAGGCCTTAGCGTCGCCCATAAACCCCGTAACCTGGGAACCGGATGCACAAGTTTCTGTCCCCCGTTCGAAGCCGACGACTCGTGCTCGCCGCCCTCTTTGTCGTCTCGGTGGCATGCACGTCCGATGCGGCCGAGCCGGGACCACCGGTGTCGTGGTCGCCAACCGACGAAGGTTGGCGGTCCGGAGTGGCGGTCGGAGCCCTTCCCGCCGGGTTCTCACTGGTGACCAATGTGGGAAACGAGGTCAGCGTCGGACACAGGTTCGAGGATGCCGACGGAAACCAACTGGAAGTCTTCCGGCTAATCGAACCGGAGAGGTTTCCGATCGAGGGGGCGACGCTCGCGACTTCGAACGGTGTCACCTACATGCAAGGTGTCAAAGGCGACCCGATATCGGTCTTTTTCGAGACTCAGGGTGTGAGGCTGGGCGTGTCCAGCCCTGACCTTCCGGTCGAGGATCTCCTATCGCTCGCCCAATCGCTCACATACGATCCGGCTGCGGATGAATGGTCAGGCTGACTGAGTAAACCGGTGCCCGGGGTGGGACTCGAACCCACACGCCCTCTCGGGCAGGGTGTTTAAGACCCCTCTGTATACCATTCCAGCACCCGGGCTGGGCCTAGAGGCTATCGCAACAGATCAGCCACCACCCCGTCGAGGAGATCGTGCTGGGAGACAACGACGCTCTCAGCCCCAACCGCAGTTGTGGCCGCCTCGGCGAGGATGGCGCCGGCGAGAATCACCGGTGCCCGGGCGGGATCAAGCCCGGGCAAAGCAGCGGTTTGCTCTTCGGTCAGACCGGAGAGACGTTGGACCAGGCCACCGATGTCGCCCAACGACAGGCGCCAATTCGACAGGGGTGGAGGGCTCGAGTCACCATGCTGGACCCGGGCAAGACTGGTCCAGGTTCCCGCCACACCGATCACCGTTCCCACAAAAGGCGTCACCGGCAGGAACATCTCGGCCACCAGCGCCCGGGCGGCGTTGACCTGGTCAGGAGATGCCGGGCGATCGGTGAGAACCCGGTCAGTCAAGCGAACCGAACCGATATCGAATGACCGCCCTCCGTCGACGGTCACAAACTCGGTCGAACCCCCTCCAATGTCGACCACCAAATGAGGAGCGGGCTCCACGGTCCGAGTGGTTGCTCCCGCAAAGGCCAGCGTCGCCTCTTCGTCACCGGAGATCAACTCGGGACGAACACCGAGAGCCAACTCTGCTCGATCGAAGAATTCCTCACGATTGCCGGCATCCCGAGAGGCCGAGGTGGCCACCACCCGGCGACGCTCGACCCCCATATCCCGCATGCGGCCACCGAACTCAGCCAGTGCGAGCAGGGTCCGGTCCATTGCCTCGTGGCTCAACTCACCGGTGGCGTCGACGCCTCGACCTAGTCCGGTGACCCGCTCGTACCTTCCGAGTTCGACAAGACCATCACCAACCTGATGCACCACCAGGAGCCTCATCGAATTGGTGCCGATGTCGATGGCGGCGACCTTCACAACGCTTCCCTCGAGCCGAGCTTCGGTTCGACCCATTCCGGGTTGCGAAGGTCATCGATCACGCACGGCGCCGTGCAATTGAGCGGCTCGATCTCGGCTGCAACCAACTGTCCGACCGGGTTGTCCCTCGGCTCATCCGAAGCGCCGCCGGCTGCGTAGTCGGCATAGTGGGCATGGAGGCACTTGACCCCCAAGTTCGCCCCGGCCACCCCCCCACTCGGTCGGTGGATCGCATCCTCTGGGATCAGCTCATCTCGCTCGATCCGATATCGCTCGTGGGCGGCTGTCAGCCTCTGCTCGAACACAGGATCAGCATTGACCCGTTCTTCTATGAGGGCAATGTCTCCTCGCGACTCGATCCTGGCCACTCGGCGAACCGCCAACGGGCAGCTCAACCAGTAGTGGGTGGGGAAGGGGGTGCCAT
>CAZPIZ010000374.1:0-2045 GCA_964586615.1 uncultured Acidimicrobiaceae bacterium
CCATCGACGGCGCCCGGGTGGCGGGTCTGGGTGGTGTGACCGGATCCCTTGTGCCCGGGAAGCAGGCCGACATCGTCGTCCTCCGCACCGACCGTCCCAACATATTCCCGATCAACGATCCGATCGGAGCCGTGGTCTGGGGAATGGATACCTCCAACGTCGATTGGGTGTTCGCTGGTGGACGGGTCCTGATGCGCAACGGTGTCCTCGAAGCAGACGTCAAACGTGCCCGCAGCCTGGCGATAGCTGCACAGCAGCGTGTTTCCGTTGCCTCCGGTCTCCTGGTCGGCACCGGCCTGGGAGGGAGGAGATGACCCTCAACCGTGCCCCCTCGGCGGCCCTGACCTCCTTCGTGGTGGCGTCCCGGTACATGCCTGTCTACCTCGCCCTCATCCTCCTTGTTGTCGTCGCCTCGATCTGGGCCCCGGACGCTCTAGGCGGCGTGGCGCTAGGCGCCATAGCCCCGTTCGGGGCGCTGCTCGGGTTAACCGCGCTGGGCCAGATGTTGGTGATTATGAACGGTGGGATCGACCTCAGCGTCCCTGGCACGCTGACCCTGGGAGCGATAATCATGGTCGGGGTTGGCGATCAGGCGGACGACCGCATCGGAGTGGCCTTCCTCACGGCCATCGGGGCCGCCGTCCTCATCGGGCTGGTCAACGGGATCCTGATCGGCGGGCTCAAGCTCAACGCGCTGATCGTCACCCTGGCGGTGGGGCAGGTCGCGAACGGTGTGGTGAATCGTTACGGCAGGAGCTTTCCGGTCCAAAGCCCGGTCCCGACCGGGCTGTCTGGCTGGACTGGGAACCGCATCCTCGGTGTGAGCCCAATCTTCTGGATCGGGGTGGCTGTCACCATCCTGCTTGTCGTTGCCATCAGATACACGGCGGTCGGTCGAAGATTCCAGGTGGTGGGGGCCAACCCGGTGGCCTCCCGCGTTGTCGGTGTCCGGGTGAACCTGTATCAAATCTCGGCCTATGTGGCGGCGGCGGTCCTCTATGCCATCGCGGGAGTGGCGCTGGCAGGGCTTTTACGCAACCCGGGAGTCAACATCGGCACGCCTTATCTCCTGGGCCCGATTGCTGCGGTCGTCATCGGTGGTGCCTCGTTGGCCGGGGGTCTGGCCAGCCCGGTGTCAACTTTTGCCGCCGCCTTTTTCCTCACCGGTCTCAATCAGATGATGCGGGTGATGGGGCTGCCCACCGCACTCCAGTTCGTGGTCTTCGGTCTGGTCATCATCGGGGGCATGCTGGTTTCGGGCGATCGGATCATCAAAGGCGTGGAGCAGTTGCTCCGCGAGCGGAGAAGTCCGAAACGCTCATCTACGAGATATGACAACACATCAAACGACGCAACAGCTTGAGAAAGGCGACACGTATCAAACGAGTCTCACCACCTATGAGAGATCACAACCGCGCTAACAGCTACTGGAGGAGGAATATGAAGAGAATCAACACAATCGGCGTCCTCGCCGTGTTGTCATTGATCGTGACCGCGTGCAGCGGTACGGCCGCTACCACGACCACGACCGCGACCGCGACCACCGCCGAGGTAACAACCACCGCCGATACAACCGCAACTACCGCCGGTGAGACCACCACCACGGCGAGCGCCGGGGCGCTGTCCGAATTTGGAGAAAGCACCGATGCCGATCCGGCGCTGGTGGAAAAGGCGCTGGGCCCGGTGGATCCGTCGGACGAGGCGAGCTGGAACATCATTCTGGCTTCGATCGCGCGGGCCAATCAGGATCTGGATCAGGCCACCATTGACAAGGCGATGGAGTGTTGGAGCACCCAGGAGTGCGATACCGGAAGCGGCGGCGAATTGGTGATGGGCTTTGCCGATGGCGGCGGAGACACGGTGAACGTGTGGCGTGGAGTGAGCCATATGGAGGCCATCCTCCAGGCGCTCACCTATCCCGAGATCGGGGCCATCGTTTCCACCGCGGCCAACTTCAACGCGGATCCTGCGGTCCACGCCAATGACATCAGGTTCCTCATCCAGAAAGGCGTCGACTTCATAGTCGGCTATCCCGACATGGGTGT
>CAZPIZ010000375.1:0-2029 GCA_964586615.1 uncultured Acidimicrobiaceae bacterium
AGGATGATGGCGATGAACTGGACCGAAAGCAGCAGGTCCCATGCCTCCGGGACCCTACTTCCGAAGTACGAGGCGAGCAGGGCACCGGCGGCACCGGCGAAGAATGACGAGAGGGCGAATGCGAGCGCTTTGTAGCGGACCTCGTTGACCCCCATAACCTCGGCTGCAATGTCACGGTCACGGATGGCAGCGAACGCCCGCCCGATCCGGGTGCGGGCGAGGTTCTTGTGGGCAAGGGCGAAGAGCGCCGAGATCACCACCAGGAACAAGAACTGCTTGGCCTGACGGCTCAACTCGACTCCTAACCAGGAACCGTCGGCGCTGAGGTTCAAAAGCGACGTCTCTTCCTTCCAGACCTTGAGCTCGATTGGCGGCCACTTCCTACCGATCCCGGGACCGCCTGAGACACTCCTCAGATTGCGAAACACATGGTCACCGACGAACACGAGAGCGATCGTCACGAACGCCAGATAGAGACCGCGAACACGAACCGCAGTGGGAGCGATCAGGGCGCCGACGAGGGAGGCCACGACGCCGGCCGCCGGAAGCCAGATCCACATCGGAAGCCCCAGCCCAACCAGGGTATTGGTCTGCTCACCACCAAGGACCACCGCCGTGTACGCGCCCACCCCCATGAAGAAGGCGTGACCAAGTGAGACCTGACCGGCCATCCCGGTCAGGATGTTGAGGCCGAGCGCTCCGATCGCAAAGATCAGAGCCTGCCCGAGGATCACCAGCCACACGTTCTCGCCCAGCCACCTGAGGCCAGGGACCAGTTGCAGGGGAAGGGTCAAAGCGAGGAGGAAGAAGATGACCATGGCCACCTTCTTGGTGGTCGACGGAAAGATCGCCGAGTCCGCCTCATACGAGGGAAAGAGAAGCGGCCGACCCCTCATACTCTTCTTATCTCCGCGGTGCCGAACAGGCCGTACGGTCTGAACAGGAGGAACACCAGCATCAGGAGGTAGGGCACGATCGTCCCGAAGCCGACACCGACGATGTTGGAGATTCCGGCGGTATAGGTACCGATGACCAACTCGGCGATACCAACGAGGAACCCGCCCACAACCGCTCCGACAACCGAGTCGAGTCCGCCGATGATGATGGCGGGAAACGCTCTGAAGACCACGAAGGCAGTTGCGCTCGTGATACCGGCCGCCCGCGGTGACACCGACGAAAAGATCCCGGCAACCGCGGCCAGGGCGGCGCCGATCGCCCATGCGACAGCAAAGATCCGCCCGACGTTTATGCCTTGGGCCTGAGCGGCTTCCTGGTCGAAGGCGGTAGCTCTCATCGCAACCCCAAGCCGGCTGCGAAGGAACCAGGCGACGAGGAAGAAACACAGCAGGGAAACCCCCACCGTGACGATCTGGGTCTGATTGACATTGAGGTTTCCAACTCTGATGAATTGGATTCCCCACGGGTCCTGAAGAGACCGGACACCCTGGCCGACGAAGTCGTCATTGATGGTACGAAGGATGATGTCGGCCCCGACGGTGATGATGGCCACCGAGAAGAGGGGTTCGCCCACCATCGGTCTGATGAAGACCCTCTCGACCAACAATCCCACCACCCCGGCGGCGATCACCGCGCACAGGGCCGACAGCGACCAACGGGCCCAAGTCGGCAAATCGGGCAGGAACCGCCCCGGAAAGTTGAAGACCGTGAAGAAGGCGGTGGTGAGAAAAGCGCCGATGGCGGCCAGGGAGCCGTGCGCAAAGTTGATGACCTGGGTCGCCTTGAAGATGATCACGAAGCCCAACGCCAGAAGGGCGTATACCGCACCCAGGGCAACCCCGTTGAGGAGGGCGTTGAGGAACTTGTCCAGTCCCGCCAATGGCCCGACCTGGGCCACGATTGCAGGCAAGATCATCCCCTCAACCGGGACTCTCTCGGCCGTACATATCGTCGATCAGCTGCGAGAACATCCCCTCCATGGCGCTGCGCTTGAGCTTCTGGGTCGCGGTCAGCTCACCGTCTTCGTGATCGAGCTCCTTGGGGATCATCCGGAACCGGCGGATGGTCTCGA
>CAZPIZ010000376.1:0-2019 GCA_964586615.1 uncultured Acidimicrobiaceae bacterium
TTGCCACCCTCGATCCGCACCCGACAGACCACCCACGGCCTCGATGACGACTGGGTGTTCGAGGCCGGCCAGACGGTGGTGATCCAGCCCAACGTCATATTCTCGGACGAGACCGCAGGCGTCCAGGGTGGGGAGCTGTGCGTGGTCACCGACGAGGGGGCGGTCTCGCTGCACTCCTTCCCTCTCGAGCTGATCAGGGCGCGGTGACCCACCTTCGGGCTCAGCCCCCGGGAGCGACCGGCTTGATCGAGTTCACGTCTCCGACAACCCACCCCGCTCCGGCGTCCTCCGCCAGCTCGAGGAGACGCCCCGCCACAATCAGATCCTGGGCTCCGGTACCGACCGACTTGAAGAGTGTGATCTCGTCGGCCTCCGTGCGTCCCGCCACCGCGCCCGAGACGAGCTGGCCCAGGTCCTCGGCTTTCGAGGAGTCGAAACCGTGATACGACGCGGCTTGATGAGCGTCGCCGGCCTCCTCGAACACCATGTCGGCCGAGTCGCAAACCACGCGATCGAACGACTCGAAGATGGCGGGATCCACCTCGACCCGATCCCGGCTGGCCGGGCCCACGGAGTTGACGTGCATCCCGAGGTGGAGATGCGCCGCCAGAAGCACGGGTTTCGCTGCCTTCGTGGCGAGGGTCACCAGATGGGCGCCGTCGACGGCATGATCCAACGTCTGCGACTCGACGAGTCTCCCGGCAACGGAATCTGCCATCTCATCGAGGAAGGCGCGGCGGTTCTCCGGCGTTCTGGCGAACACGCGGATCTCCGCGGCGGGCCGAACCAGCTCGAGGGCGCGCAGTTGGCCTCGCGCCACCGGGCCGGTGCCGACTATCGCCGCAATATCCACCTCCTCGGGAGCGAGACAATCGGTAGCCACGGCGGAGACCGCACCCGTGCGCAGGTTGGTGACCTCGAGAGCATCGACGATGCCGATCGGTTCGCCGGTGCTGAGCCTGTGGACATAGACCGTGTACCTCATGCCCACGCCTGCGGTCCGATGCAGAACCTTGAAGCCGAGCAGATCCTTGCTGGTGATGAAGGCGGGCAGAGAGCGGAGCCACCCCTTGGGATGTGCCAGGTCGATGCGGCCGAAGCCGATCTCGCCGGGTCCCTGAGGAATTGTGAAGAGGTCGCGTATCGAGTCGAGCACCGTGGTGTCGTCGATGAGAGCTTCGACGGCCGTCGCGTCGAGGATCCTCATCGCTCAGGCGGGGTTGCGGCCGAGGTAGAAGTCGGCGAAGGGCTCATCGGCCGATGCGATACCAGCTTTCCGGGCCCCTTCCGCCGACACTCTCATCTGGCTCTCTGACAGCTTCATCGCGGGCTGGCGGATCGGCCCACCGTTGTAGCCGTTGAGCCAGGCCTGGAACTTCCACAGATACCGGTGAACCATGTTGGCACCACCGGAGCTCATGGTCGTAGAGCGAGCGTTGCGGGCAGGCTCGATGCGCCAGTATTCCTCCATGGCCTGCCGGGTCTCGCCGGCATGGAGGAGATCGAGCAGCCGGGGCACATACGACCCGTAGTACTCGTAGTTGCTCGTCCCCATCCATTGCATGCCGAAGATGTCGACCCACATCGGGGCGGTGAATTCCATCGGATCCGAGAGCAGGACGTCAGCTTGCTCGAGACGACGGAAGGTCTCATAGGTGTTGGTCACCTGCTGACGGCCCACCTCGTACTTGACGGCGACGATCGTGTCGACCGAGGTCAGCCGATCGAGGACGTCCGCGGGGAAGCCGCGGACGTCGAGACGTCTCAGATTGGAGTGCTCGACCACGAAGAGGACGACGGCGAGGTCGGTGGCCTTGCAGACTTCGACCGTGTAGTCCTCGACCTGCTGGGGGGATGTCGGATAGAAGCTGTTGGGGTGTCCCAGCAACATCCCGTCCACTCCCAGGGCACGGGCATCGTTGGCCATCATGACGATGTCCGCGGTCGTGTCGAAAACACCCTGGAGCAGGAACCGGTGCCGACCGGCCGCCTCGTCGAGTGCGATCTCCATGAACCGAC
>CAZPIZ010000377.1:0-2019 GCA_964586615.1 uncultured Acidimicrobiaceae bacterium
TTTCTCAAGATGTTCCACAACGCCGGGGTCAAGATCACCCTGGCCAGCGATGGCCATCGGGCCGACGAGGCGGCGTGGGGTCACTCCGAGGTCGTGGCGGCTGCTGAAGCGGCCGGCTACACGACCCATCTCCGCTTCGACGCCCGGAGCTCCTTCGAGGTGCCTCTAATCTCTAGCCAGTGACGGTCCACAGCGAGCACCCGTTCCTGCCGCCTCCCGAAGCGCGCGATCGGATTCGGCAGCTACGGGGGCGGTTGGCTGGACCGGTGACCATCGTCACCGCCGGCGAGGACGGAATGACGGCCTCGGCGGTGTTGGTGATGGAAGGTGACCCGCCCCGGGTAGTGGCCGCGATCAGCGAGATGGCCGACTTCGTCGAGGCTGTGAACACGACCCGGCGGTTCGTGATGCAGGTGGCCGTCCAGGACCACCGCCAGCTGGCTGACCGGTTTGCAGAGATCGCTCCTTCTCCTGGAGGCTTGTTTCACGGCCTGGCCGTGGTCGAGACCGAATGGGGACCCCTGATCGAGGGCTTTGACACCTGGGTCGGGTGCCGGCTTGAGACAACGCTGACCGTCGGGTACCAGCTTCTCGTGGTCGGCATGATCGAGCATCTCGAGGTCGGTCAACTAGACGACCCCCTCATCTACTTCCGCGGCCGCTACCGCAAGCTCTCCTGAATATGTCCGCGCCCACCTACTGGCTGACAACGCTTGGTTGCGCCAAGAACCAGGTCGACTCCGAGAAGGTCCAAGCCATGCTGGCGGACGCCGGTTACCTGGTGGCGGCCTCTCCTGAGGACGCAGATGTTGTGATGGTCAACACCTGCGCGTTTATCGAGGATGCCCGTAGGGAATCGGTCGAGACGATCCTTGGACTTCAGGATGTCAAGCGTCCGGACGCCCGCACCGTTGTTATTGGGTGCATGGCGCAGCGATTCGGGGTGGAAGTCGAACAAGCCCTGCCCGAGGTTGACTCGGTGCTGGGACTCGACCGCTATGGCGAGCTGGTACCCACCCTCGATCGCCTAACCGGCCAACATTCTGGTAGCTGGCGTCCGGTGTCGCTCCGGCGCCCGGCCATGGACATCCTCCACGCTGTCCATCGGCCGCAGCCGACGCTGCCGTATGCCTACGTCAAGGTGGCGGAGGGATGTGACAAGCCGTGCACTTTTTGTGCGATCCCGTTGATCAGGGGGAAACAAAGGTCCCGTCGACCGGTCAACATCGCCCAGGAGGTGGCCGGGCTGGTCGAGGCTGGAGTTACCGAGGTGGTCCTGGTCGCCCAGGACCTGGCGGCCTACGGCCGCGACATCGAGGCGCCCGGCGGGCTGGTGGAATTGATCAGGCTCATCGACGACATCGATGGCCTTCTGCGGCTCCGACTCCTTTATCTCTATCCGAAGGAGATCAAACCGGAACTGATCGATGAGATCGCCCTCAACCCCAAGGTGGCCTCGTACTTCGACCTCAGCCTCCAGCATGCATCGGAGCAGCTTCTTCGTGGCATGAAGCGTCCGGGGGGCACCGAGCGCTACCTCGATCTGATCGAACGGATCCGACACGCCGATCCGGAGGCGGCCTTGAGGTCGTCGTTCATCGTCGGCTTCCCCGGCGAAACCGATGACCATGTCGAGGAGCTGGCGGCATTTCTAGAGCAGGCTCGCCTTGATTGGGCAGGCTTCTTTCCGTACTCGGCCGAGGATGGCACCCCGGCAGCTCTGCTGCCGGGACGGGTCGAGTCCGAGATTGTGTCGGAGAGGCACCGTTACCTTCAGGGCATTCAGGACGAGATCACATCCGAGGCGGGAGCGGCATTGGTTGGCCGGCGGCTCGAGGTCCTGGTGGATCAGGTGGAAGATGGAGTGGCGGTGGCTCGCTCGTATAGGGAAGCGCCAGAGATCGACGGTGTGATCACGCTTGATGCCGGGAAACCGGGCGATTGGCTAGACGTGGAGATCGTTGGTTCCTATGGATCCGAAGTGGAAGGTCGGGTCTTGACTCACCACTTACCACCCAC
>CAZPIZ010000378.1:0-2009 GCA_964586615.1 uncultured Acidimicrobiaceae bacterium
GGGCCTGGAGGCGATCGCCCGTACCTATTCGGGGGCGGAGGGTCGCCGTCGGCTGATCGACGCCGATGGCTACGAACCCGAAATGCTCGAGTTCTGGGAGGAGTCGGGGGTACGGACCATGAAGCTGGGGTCTTCGCTCCCGGTTCATGGGGTGGCGGGCAAGTTCGGCCTAAATCGGTTTGCCACCTCGCTGGCTCTGCTCGATGCCTACGTTCGCGAGGTCGGCCCCGACGAAGCGGTCGGTGCCCGTGAATGGTCCGAGTACACCTGGCGGGGCGACCAGGCCCCTGGCTTCCCATTCGTCCATGGCCTGCAGGCCACCGAGGTCGACTTCAACGATCTCCGCCACTCCCGGCTCTTGATCCAGGTCGGCAAGAACCTGGTCGAGAACAAGATGCCCGAGAGCCACTGGTTCCACGAGATCATGGAGCGGGGCGGGAAGATCGTCTCGATCGTCCCCGAGTACGGGCCGCAGTCGACCAAATCCGATTACTGGATCCCGGTACGTCCCGGGCTGTCCGACACCGCCATCTTCTTGTACCTTTCCCGGGAACTGATCGAGCGGGAGGCCTACGACCGAGAGTTCGTCGCCCGGTTCACGGACCTCCCATTGCTCATCCGGCTTGACACTCTGCAGAGGCTGCGGGCCGATGAGGTCTTTCCCAACTACGTGCCGGGTCTCAGCGCGGATGGTCCCAGTTTCACCGTCCAGGCCATGACCCCCGATCAGTACGCCGCCCTCGGCGATCGGGTCGTTCGGGATTCATCGGGCGCCTTCCGCCCGATCACCCGCGAGGACGTGGGCGAGCGGATGGTCGAACGAGGAATCGATCCCATCCTCGACTGGAGAGGAACGGTATCCCTGGCCGATGGCACCGAGGTCGAGGCCGCCACCGCGTTCTCCCTGTATCGCGAACACCTGGCGGACTACGACCTCGACACCGTGATCGACATCACCGGCTCGCCCCGGGACCTGCTGGCCCGCCTGGCCGACGATGTCGCCACGATCCGCCCGATGGCGATCCACATCGGTGAGGGCGTCAACCACTACTTCCACGCCACCCTCCACAACCGAGCCACCTATCTGGTGGCGATGCTCACCGGCCAGATCGGCCAACCCGGCACCGGGGTCAGCACCTGGGCCGGCAACTACAAAGGTGGCATCTTCCACGCCGCTCCCTGGTTCGGCCCCGGGGTGGGTGGCTACGTCAACGAGGACCCCTTCCATCCGCTCCTCGACGAGAACGCCCTCTACGACTTCGACAACACCCATCACTACATCCACGGCGAGGAAGTCAGCTACTGGGGATACGGCGACCGGCCACTGGTGGTCGACACTCCGGCCGAGGGGCGCAAGGTCTTTACCGGGCGTAGCCACATGCCCACACCGACCAAGGTCATTTGGTACAACAACGCCAATCTCATCAACCAGGCCAAATGGGCCTACCACCTGATCCATCGGGTCAATCCCAAGGTGGACCTGATCGTCGACCAGCAGATCGAATGGACCGGCTCGGCCGAGTTCGCCGATGTGATCCTCCCCGTCAATAGCTGGCTCGAGTTCGAGACCTTGGAGATGGGCGGCTCCTGCTCCAACCCCTT
This sequence comes from uncultured Acidimicrobiaceae bacterium, assembly GCA_964586615.1. Classification (GTDB taxonomy): domain Bacteria; phylum Actinomycetota; class Acidimicrobiia; order Spongiisociales; family ZC4RG35; genus DATEEG01. The sequence goes on from CAZPIZ010000378.1 coordinate 1,603, forward strand.
TCTCCAGATCTGGAAAGGGGGCATCCCGCCGCTCTACGACACCCGCGACGACATCGCGGTTTTTGCCGGGGTGGCCCGGGCTCTGGCCAGCCGCACCGGCGACCAACGCTTTGCCGACTACTTCACCTTCGCCGAACGACCCGAGGTCTACCTCGATCGGGTGTTGAAGGGTTCGTTCACGACCGAGGGCTACACCGTGGCCGACATCATGGCTGGCCGGTACGGCGAGCCCGGCGGGGCCTTGATGCAATACCGCACCTATCCCCGCATCCCCTTTTGGGAGCAGGTGCACGACAGCGTTCCGTTCTACACCGACACGGGTCGTCTCAACGCTTACTGCGATCTTCCCGAGGCAATCGACTACGGGGAGAACCTGATCGTCCATCGGGAGGCGGTGGAAGCCACCC
>CAZPIZ010000379.1:0-2003 GCA_964586615.1 uncultured Acidimicrobiaceae bacterium
CGTCTAACGGCAGTCCCACGTCTAACGGCAGTCCCACGTCTAACGGCAGTCCCACTGGCGGGTCGAAGACATTGTTCGTTTCCATGACCCGGAAGGTATCAGGAGCGTGTGACAGATTTTCAAGAAGCTGCCGTCGGGGATCAGCATGACAACTCGAGCTGGCCCAGGTCGATTATGGCGCTAGGTTGATTATTGAGATTTGACCGAGGCTGCGATAGTCCGGGTTGTGGACCGGATGCAAGCTGATCTTGTTGTAATCGGGGGCACCCTGGCGGGGCTTTCGCTCGCCATCCAGGCTCGTGAGGCCGGTCTCGAACGGGTGCTTCTGCTCGAACCGACCGAAGAGGTGGCGGCCTCCGAGCTGATCGGCCAGCACACTCTTTCCGTCGAGTTTCGTACCCCGGTGAGCCAAATCTCTGGAATCCCTGGCGGAAGGCTCAGAGTTGAAGCGGGTCGGCTCGAGGTCGAGGCCAAAGCGGTCGCGATCGCCAACCGTCCGGTGATGGCCTCGGTGTTGCCTCCCTATGCCATCCAGCCAGAGCTGGCCGACCGGGTCCATCTGGTCCCGCCCGACTTGGATCTATTCGGGGCCGATGTCATGGTCGTGGGCGTCGATGAGGACGCCGCCGAATACGCCTGGAGGCTGGCCGGCCGTGGGGCAGGCGTCGTCCTGACCCTGGGCGGTGCCGACCTCGGTGCGCTTTCCCGGCTCGCACGGCGACACCTGATGCGGCTTGAGGCCGAGCGCCGGGCGACGATCCTCTGGAGCTCCCAGCCCGACGGGCTTGGCGAGGTCGGTGGCTTCCCGATGGTCTATTTCGCCGATCGTCGGACGCCTGACCTTCAGTTCGATCATGTCGTGTTCCGATTGGGTGCCGGCCAGGATATTCGCCCGCTCGAGGCTCTTGGCATCGAGGTCGAAGGTCTCACCGATGAGTCCGTCTACCTGCTCGATCCTTCGTCTCGACCGGGTGCGCTCCCGGCCGGCGTTGCCTCCGTCCTCCCTGGGCATGCGTGGGACCATGTTCGTGCCAAGCATTTTCCCGACCTTCCTGCTCCGGCGGTGCGCCCGCGGTCATGGCGCAGGGCCGACCGGGCCCAGTTCGATGAGCTGCGCGGCACTCACTACAACGCCACGATCACCGTGTTCGAGCGGTCCCATTCCGACCTGTGGCTGCTCCGGGTGAAGCCGGATCACGGCGACACGCATCATCTAGCGGGTCAGTACGCCTCACTGGGGCTCGGCTATTGGGAGCCGAGGGCCGACGGCGCTCGTGACCCCGGCCTCGAACGGTCATGGGACAAATTGATCAGGCGCTCCTACTCGATATCGAGCCCGCTGTTTGACAATCGCGGCTATCTCTTCGACCCTTGTCGGAGCCCCGAACTCGAGTTCTACGTGGTTCTGGTGCCGCCCTCCTCGGAGCGGATACCGGCGCTCACCCCTCGTCTGGCCCTCAAGCGTCCCGGGGATCGCATCTACCTCGGTCCCAAGGTTGCAGGCAGGTACACGCTGACGCCGGTGGACGACCCCTATCAGCAGGTGATCTTCCTTGCCACCGGTACCGGCGAAGCCCCGCACAACGCCATGATCGTCGAGCTGCTTCGAAACGGGCACCAGGGCCCGATCGTGTCGGTCGTCAGCGTCCGCTTTCAGACCGACCTTGGGTACCTCGATCGCCATCGCCGATTGGAGAAGCGGTTCGCCAACTTCCATTACCTGCCCCTGGTCACTCGTGATCCCGGTCAACCCAAGCTCTATGTCCAAGACATCATCCGTCAGGACCTGCTCGGACAACGTTTTGGTGTATCGCTCGATCCGGAACGGACCGACGTCTACATGTGCGGCAACCCTCTGATGATCGGTTTACCGGGATGGGGAGACGACGGGGGACCGATGTTTCCCGAGACCACCGGTGCTTGTGAGCTGCTCATGGAACGCGGCTTCATGGTCGACCGGCGGGCGGTCCCCGGCAACATCCATTACGAGGAGTACTGGTAGT
>CAZPIZ010000380.1:0-1996 GCA_964586615.1 uncultured Acidimicrobiaceae bacterium
CCGCCTTCGCGGCCGATGCCGGACTGCTTTACGCCGCCGAAAGGCACCACCTCGGTGGTGAAGATTCCGGTGTTGATGCCGACCATACCGAACTCGAGGGCCTCGCTCACCCGCCAGCTCCGGGCCGAGTCACGGGTGTAGGCGTAGGCCGACAATCCGTACGGCGTCGAGTTGGCGAGTTCTATCGCCTCGTCCTCGGTTGAGAAGGAGAAGAGGTTCGCTACGGGACCGAAGATCTCTTCATTGGCGATGGTCATGTCGAGGGTGGCTCCTTCGATCACGGTCGGTTGGTAGTAGGTGCCACCCAGCTCATGGGGCTTGCCTCCGACCACGATCCGGGCCCCCTGGCCGACGGCATCGTCCACCAACCGGACCACCTTCTGCAAAGCATCGGCATTGATGAGCGGCCCGATCTCCGAGGAGTCATCGTTGCCCCGACCGACCTTCAGATTGGAGGCTGCCTCGGCCATCCTCCGGGAGAACTCAACCATCACCGACTCGTGCACGAAGATCCGGTTGGCGCAGATGCAGGTCTGGCCCCCGTTGCGGTACTTCGAGATCATGGCCCCCTTGAGGGCAGCATCGAGGTCGGCGTCCTCGAACACGATGAAGGGCGCATTCCCACCCAGTTCGAGGCTCAACTTCTTGAGGGTGTCCGAGCTCTGGCGCATCAGCAGCCGTCCCACTTCGGTGCTGCCGGTGAAGGAGACCTTGCGAACGATCGGGTTGGCGGTCAGCTCCGTACCCACTTCAACCGGGTCGTGAGCGGTAACAACGTTCAGAACCCCGGGGGGGATGCCGGCCCGATCGACGAGCTCGGCCAGGGCGAGGGCCGACAGCGGGGTGTCTTCGGCCGGTTTGACCACCACCGTGCACCCGGCCGCAAGAGCCGGCGCCACCTTTCGGGCGATGGTCGACAGGGGAAAATTCCATGGTGTGATCGCCACCGCCACCCCGATCGGTTGTTCGATCACGATGAGGCGCATCGACTGATCGTGGGTCGGAATCACCTCGCCGTAGGCTCGTTTGGCCTCCTCGGCGAACCATTCCACATAATCGCTGGCGAGGCCGACCTCCCAATTGGCCTCCCGCAGGGGTTTGCCCATTTCGGCGGTGATGATCGAGGCCAGGTCGGCCGAGTGCTGAACCATCAGGGCGTGAAGCCTCTTCAGAGCCGCCGATCTCTGCTTGGCGGTGAGAGACCTCCAGGCCGGCCATGCCGTCGCCGCCGCCTCGACGGCCTTGCGGGCGTCGTCGGAGTTCCCATCGGCGACCTCGGCGATCACGTCCCCCGTGGCCGGGTCCCGCACTTCGAACGTCCGGGCACCGGATCCGGCCTGCCATTTGCCGCCGATGAACATCTCGGTCCGGAAAAGGCCGCCGTCCTCGAGTCGCGGGCGGTTGACGTAGGTCGTGGTCATGTCTCTCCTCCTCTTATCAGTCAGGCTTGCTCTTATCAGTCAGGCTTGTCGGTTCGGGCAGACCTCGAGACGATCTCCATCACGGCACCGAGATCGTCGGCGCCAAGACCGGCGGTGCGGGCCGCCTCCAGGATCTCGGCAGCGACCACCCCCAGCCTGCCCGGAGGCAGGAGTTCGCTGGCAAGCCGCATGTCTTTGGACATGAGGTCGACGGTGAACCTGGGGGTGTAGTCGCGATTAGCCATTGGCTCTGCTTTGTAGTCGAGAAGACGTGGCACCGCCCCGGCGCGCAAGGCCTCGAGACCGATCGGGACCTCGAGACCGGACAGCTCGATCTCGACAATCGCTTCGGCAATGGCCACCAGATGGGTCGTGAGGAGCCGGTTGCTGATCAGCTTCATGACCAGGCCCGCGCCATTGGGGCCAACGTGCTGGATGGTGGTGCTGAAAGCCACCAGGTACACACGGGCCCGGGCGACGGCGTCCTCCTCACCACCGGCCATGACCGCCAGGGTGCCGGCCTCGGCGTGGATGCTGGTACCGGAGACGGGCGCATCCACGAAAGAGATACCCCG
>CAZPIZ010000381.1:0-1982 GCA_964586615.1 uncultured Acidimicrobiaceae bacterium
CCGAAACCCTCATCGGGCGCTGCTCGGTAACCTCGGCAAAGAGATCGGTGAGCCGGCCACGGAGTTGATGAACATTGAGGTCGGTGGTGTCGATCATCACGTCCGCCGACTCCCGCAGGCTCTCGAGCATCTCCCGCTCGGCCGCTATCGAGTCGCTCACACTCCCCCGTCTCATCGGGTGGGGACGGCGGCTCTCCTCGTAGCGGTTGACGATGTGGGCGTCCTCGGCGTCGAGGAACAGGACCCTGGTTTGGACCCCCTGGCGGTCGAGCTCGTTGATCGCCTCGGTCAGAGCCTCCATGGGGTCACCGGCTCTCGAGTCGATCACCACCGCCAGGCGTCGCCGACGTTCGGGCACCTCATGATGGGCTACGGCCTGGGACAACAATTCCGGTGGAAGGTTGTCGATGACGATGTATCCAAGGTCTTCCAGCACCTTGGCAGTGGTCGACCGGCCAGCCCCGGACATGCCAGTCACGACCAGCACATGCGGACGCATCTGGATGGCGGTTTGGACAGTGTCGGCTGGTTCGGTCATCTCCATCCCGAAGAAACTCGGTCACAGGGGGGCAGGATTCACCCCCGATGCAGAGCAGCGTACAACTCACGGGCGGTGGTCTCGGGAAGCAGTTCGGCCAGGTCCTCGGGAGCGGCTTCTCGGATTTGTTTGAGTGACCCGAATTTCCTGAGGAGCACCTTCTTGCGGGTCGGTCCGATTCCGGGCACCTCGTCCAGCACCGAGTCGACCATCCTCTTCGAGCGAAGGTTGCGGTGATAGGTGATGGCAAAGCGGTGGGCCTCGTCGCGAACCTGCTGGAGCAGGTACAGGGCCTCTTCGTCCCTGGGGATCCTGATGGGTTCGGGTTGACCGGGCAGGTAGACCTCTTCCATCCTCTTGGCCAGACCGGCAACCGGGATTTCGAGCTCGAGTTCGGCCAGCACCTTGACCGCCCGCCCAAGCTGGCCGAGACCGCCGTCGATCAGCACCAGCGACGGCGGATAGGAGAACTTGGTCTGTTCCGAGATGTCCTTTCGTTTTTCTCGCAGGTAGGCGGTGAACCTGCGCCTGAGGACTTCCTCCATCGCCGCGAAGTCGTCCTGGCCCTCGACGGTCCTGATCTTGAATCGTCGGTAATCAGACCGCCTGGGAAGCCCGTCTTCGAACACGACCATGGAGGCAACGGTGTTGGTGCCCTGGAGGGTGGAGATGTCATACGCCTCGATCCGTAGGGGCGCCTCGGGCAGATCGAGGACCTCCTGGAGGCTGCGAAGGGCCTTGGCCCGAGCGTTGTGATCGGCCTGACGACGGAGACGATGACGGGCGAACGCCTCGCGGGCGTTGACGATGGCAGTTTCCATCAACCGCCGTTTTGCCCCCCGTTGCGGGACCCGCAGCGTGACCCTGGCGCTCCGTCGCTCGGTCAGCCACGCCTCCCAGACGTCCAATTCCTCGGGGAGTTGTTGCACCAGCACCTCTCGCGGCGGAACCTCGTCGCCATAAACCTCCCGGAGCAGGCTGCCGATCAGCTCGGCCTCGGTGACATCCTCGACCCGATCGACGATGGTCCCGAGCCGGCCCACCAGCCTTCCCCTGCGAACGTGGAGGACCTGGACCGATGTCTCCAGGTCGTCGCCGAAGGTGGCGAGAAGATCGAAATCCTCCCTCTTGTCGGTGACCACCTCCTGGCGCTCGATCGCCTTCTCGACATCCCGCAGCCGATCCCGCAGCCGAGCAGCCACCTCGTATTCCTGGCGCTCGGAGGCGCCATACATCTTCTGTCTGAGTTCCTTAACGACCGCCTCGGTATCGCCCCGGAGGAAGGCACCAAGGCCATCGACCAGCTTCTTGTACTCCTCGGGCTCAACCGCGTCTATGCAGGGACCGGTGCATTTCTCGATGTGATAGAGCAGGCACGGCCTGCCCTGGGCGTGCTGGCGCTTGAAGAGGGCGTCGGTGCAGGTCCGGATCGGGAAGGTCCGCA
>CAZPIZ010000382.1:0-1979 GCA_964586615.1 uncultured Acidimicrobiaceae bacterium
CCCACCACCAGGGTCCTCCCCCACGGAAAACTGGCACGAGGAGTGGTTGCTATCCCTGGGTCCTTGTAAGTGAAACCGAGGGTGGCCGACATGCCGTTGTCGATGCGTCGACGCATCGACAGCTCGACTTCGGGAAACGCCTCGGTACCGGCAAACCCGATACGGTCGAGACCGGCTCCCTTCCCGATCTCTTCTAACCGGCGGCGGAGTCCTTCCACGGTTCGACCGTAGCGGCTTGGGGCGCCCTGGCAACAAGGCGGAGTTGTGGAACCAACCCCGCTTCGGCCAGGTTGCTCAACGCGTCGGCCTCGTCATGGTTGAGATCCAATGGTCCCTCATCGAGGAATCCCTCTTTGAATATGACCGAGACCACGCAATCGTCGCAGGCAATGTCCTTGGCCAGGCAGCTATCACAATCGATCAGCATGAGACGGACCGTATCGAATGCCAGTGACAGATTCCCCGGGTCTGGGGAACCGATTCGTTCTACAACGCTCCCCTACTCACCTCGGCCCCAGATCGCTGCTTGGAATCCACGCCACATCCGGTGGAAAGACCATATCGAGGGTCCAGTCGATGGCGACCCGGGACTTGCGCAGGAAGGTGGGCAACTGGAGCAGGTAGTAGCTCCTCCACAGGAACCACCCGATCAGGCCGGAGACCGGCACCCCGAGGACCTTGCCGACCGCATTGCGGTGACCCAACGAGACCAACTCGCCCTTGGTGGCATATGAGAATTCGGGCACATCGACGTCACCACGCTCGAGTGCGACCAAGTGCTGACCGAGATAGCGGCCCTGCCGCAAGGCGAACTGGGCAGTTGGGGCCGACAGCCCTCCACCACCGGACGGAACCAAAGCCGCGTCACCTACCGCGTAGACCCAGGGTGCCGACCGCATGTGGCCGTCGACCACAAGTTTTCCCTTCTCCGTTGGAAGCCCGAGCTCTGCCACCAGGGGATTCGGTCGGACCCCTGCTGCCCAGACGACGGTCGCGGCCTCGATCAGTTCGCCGTTGGAAAGCCTCACACCCCGGTCGGTCACCTCGGCCACGGCTGAGCCGAGAGCGAGTTTGACGCCACGAGCCTTCAGAGCCCGAGCAGCAGAAGCGGAAAGGGCCTCTGACAGAGCAGGGGTAACTCGCTCTACGGCATCAACCAGCGTCACCTCGGGTGTCGGGGCATCTCGATAGAAACGGTCGGCCGCCTTCCGGACGAAATCCCCCAGAGCCGCAGCCAACTCCGCACCCGAATAGCCCGCTCCCACGACGGCCAGCTTGGTCAGCCACGGATCGCGGTCCAACGAAGCTCCCTCGAGGAGGGCCAGGACCCGATTACGGATACGCAGGGCGTCGGATATCCCCTTAAAACTGATGGCGTGCTCTTCGACCCCGGCCACCCCGTAGGTGTGGGGGATCGATCCGAGGGCGATGACCAGGACGTCTCCCTCAACCGTCACCGGGCCGGCCCCAAACACCGGTTGGACGGTGACCCTTCTTTGCTCGGTGTCAATTGCAGTCACCTCACCCTGAACCAGCGCCGACCTGGGGGCGAGTTGACGGATCGGGGTGACGATGTGCCGGGGGTCTACGTCCCCCACCGCCACCTCGGCAAGCATCGGCGTGAACAGGAGGAAGTTATCCATGGAGACCACTGTCACGGAGGCTTGCGAACCGAGCTTTCTCGCTACCGCCGAGCCGGCGAATCCACCGCCGACGACCACGACCTTGATCATTCGGTTCCCCGCTTCACGTTGGAAGGCCAAAATTCACAATTGGCCAAAATCACGATTGAAACGTACGCCTACCACCTGTCCGCAGCCAATCGATCAACGCCTCCGACCACAAACCGACCGCTCCGGCTTTCTCGACGGCTTCCCGCACCCGGCGATCCGAAGTGATCACCACCATCCGGGTCGCACCGCGGTTGGCCATCTCGATCAACTCCTCATCAGCCGAACCGACGAACGTCACCACGACTT
>CAZPIZ010000383.1:0-1971 GCA_964586615.1 uncultured Acidimicrobiaceae bacterium
CAGCCGCCCGACCTGAGAGCGGTCGGCGACCCGGCCCGGGTTCGGCAGATCATTCGAAACCTGCTGTCGAACGCCATTCGCTATGGCGGCGACAAGATCATGGTTGACATCGTCGCCCTTGAGGACAGCGCCGTGCTGGCAGTTAGCGACAACGGTCCGGGGATCTCTCCCGCCGAGCAGGAGCGGATATTCGAGCCCTATCAGATCGCCCACGATCCAGGATCGCAGCCATCGTCGGTGGGGCTTGGCCTGGCGGTAGCCCGACGGTTGGCCCGCCTGATGGGTGGGAATCTGACATACGAGCGAACCGGCAACATCAGCGTCTTCCAGCTGCAGCTGCCGCTGGCCGAGCCTACCTCCTGAGAGGAATACGTACCCCTCGCTCATCGGCGACCTGTTGAGCTCTCTCGTAGCCGGCATCGACGTGCCGTAGGACCCCCATCGCCGGGTCATTGGTGAGAACGCGTTCGACCCGGAAGGCGCCATCGGTGGTGCCGTCCGCCACCACCTGGGCACCGGCGTGGATCGACTTGCCCATGCCGACGCCACCACCGTGATGGACCGCCACCCAGGCCGCACCCGAGGATGCGTTCACCAATGCATTGAGGATTGGCCAGTCGGCCACGGCGTCTGAGCCATCAGCCATGGCCTCTGTCTCCCGATAGGGAGAAGCCACCGAACCCGAGTCCAGATGGTCGCGTCCAATGACGATCGGTGCCTTGACCTTTCCACTGGCAACCAGCTCGTTGAAGGCCAGCCCCGCCTGATGCCGTTCTCCGTATCCGAGCCAGCAGGTCCGAGCCGGGAGACCCTGGAACGGAACCCGGGTCCGGGCCAACTCCAGCCAGCGGTGGAGCGGTTCGTTGTCGGGAAACAGGTCCCCAACCGCTTTGTCGGTAGCTGCGATATCGGCCGGGTCTCCCGACAGCGCCACCCATCGAAAGGGGCCCATCCCCTCGCAAAACAACGGGCGGATGTAGGCGGGAACGAAACCGGGATAATCGAAGGCGTCTCCGAATCCTCCCTTGATGGCCTCCCCCCGCAGGTTGTTGCCATAATCGAACACCTCGGCGCCGGCCTTCCTCATTTCGACCATCGCCCGGCAATGCTCGGCCATCGCCCGTCGCGATTCGGAGATGTATCTGACCGGATCGGCCCGCCGGAGCTCGATCGCCGCTTCGAGCGTGAAACCATTCGGGATGTAACCGTTGAGGGGGTCATGTGCGGACGTCTGATCGGTGACGATGTCGACCTGGAATCCTCGCTTCAGTATCTCCGGAAACACGTCGGCAGCGTTGCCCACCACACCGATCGACACAGCTTGCTTGTCGCGGCGAGCCCTGGCTGCCCGCTCGAGGGCGTCGTCCAGATTGTGGGCCGCTTCGTCCAAATATCCGATCTCGAGACGACGCCGCAGTCTGGTCGGGTCGATCTCGACGACCAGGGCGGTGCCCCCATTCATCGTGACCGCAAGCGGTTGCGCCCCCCCCATCCCGCCGAGTCCGGCGGTGAGGGTGAGGGTGCCTGCCAGCGACCCTCCAAACCGCAGCTCTGCCAGAGCGACGAAGGTTTGATAGGTCCCCTGGAGAATGCCCTGGGTGCCGATATAGATCCAGGACCCGGCGGTCATCTGGCCATACATCATCAGCCCAGCCGCCTCTAACTCCCAAAAGTGTTCCCAGGTGGCCCACTCCGGGACCAGAAGGGAATTGGCGATCAGGACCCTCGGGGCCATGGGATGGGTGCGAAGGATCCCCACGGGCTTTCCAGATTGGACGAGCAGGGTCTCGTCGTTTTCGAGATGCTCCAGGCTCGCCACAATCGCATGGAACGAATCCCAGTTGCGGGCCGCCCGGCCGGTGCCCCCATAGACAATTAGCTCATCGGGGTTCTCAGCCACCTCTGGGTCGAGGTTGTTCTGGAGACACCGGAGAGCAGCTTCCTGAAGCCAGCCTTTGGTGTGAAGCTCGG
>CAZPIZ010000384.1:0-1966 GCA_964586615.1 uncultured Acidimicrobiaceae bacterium
TCAATCGGGGAGCATCGGCACCGATAAGCCCTGGTCCCTGCCGAGCAGCACGGCCCGGATGACGGCGGACGACCCGAACCGGTCGTGGACGTTGTCGAGGGCGACGTCGAGAGCACTGCCGCTGTGCCGATCGAACGGCAGCTCGAGCTGGACGACACTGTCGTCGTCGAGGTTGGCGACCGCCAATCCGATGAGCGTGAGTCCCTGGTGCTCGATCATCGGCCTAGCTGTCGCCAACAACGATTGCACCGTTACAAGGATCGTCTGGGTTTGGGCGGTCGCCCGAGGCAGTGTGTGTGACCGCGTCGCCCGCGAGAAGTCGTCAAAGCGCAATCGCAACACAACGGTGCGTCCCACCCGGCCGGCGGTCCGCATCCGGCGGGTTACACGGTCGACCAGTCCGACCAGGATGGCATCGACATCCTCTGGCGATCTCGGAGAACGACCGAGCGCACGCTGCGACCCGATCGAGCGCCTCCGCCTGCCTACCTGCACCGGCCGAGGGTCGCGGTTGTGAGCAAGGGCGTGGAGGTGCCGGCCCGACGACCGACCAAGCATCGCCACAAGCGTGGACTCGGGAAGTTGGGCGACCTCGCCGACGGTCGTGATCCCCCGCTTGTGGAGCTTGGTGGCGGTCACCGTCCCGACCCCCCAGAGCCGTTCGACCGGGAGCGGGTGAAGAAAGGCCAGCTCGCCGTCGGGCGCCACCAGCAGCAGACCGTTTGGTTTGGCCACGCCGCTCGCCACCTTGGCGAGGAACTTGGTACGGGCAACCCCGACGGTGATTGGCAGACCGACCTGCTCGAGGACCTGGCTTCGCAACCGCATTGCGATCTCGGTAGGGGTACCCGAGACCCTCCCAAGGCCACCCACATCGAGAAAGGCTTCGTCGATCGATAGCCCCTCCACCAGCGGTGTCGTGTTGTTGAACACTTCGAAGACCGCCTTGCTCGCCTCTGAGTAGGCCGAAATCCGGGGCTCGACCACGATCGCATGCGGACACAACCGGCGGGCCAGCGCACCGCCCATGGCCCCGCGAACGCCATAGGCCCGGGCCTCATAACTGGCCGCCAGCACCACCCCCGATCCGACAATCACCGGATGGCCGCGCAGACGAGGATCATCTCGCTGCTCGACGGACGCATAGAAGGCGTCGAGGTCGGCATGGAGGATGGTCGCCTCTGTTCGCATCGAACATATGTTCGCCTGCCGCCACCCATCTGGCAACTGGGGAGTCGGCGCAATGTGCTCTTACTCCATACGCTGTACGGATATATGGCGAACGAAGTCACGATCCCGACGCTCCCGTGCCGACACCTCGACGAATCGATCACATTTTACGAAGCGCTCGGATTCGCACGTACCTATAGGCAGAAGCGGCCCAATCCCTACGCCGTCGTTTCGAGGGACGACTTTCACGTCCACCTGTTCGGCATTGAAGGCTTCGACCCCGAGCAGTCGTACGGCAGCGTGATCGTCGTGGTGCCGGATGCCGATGAGATGTATGAGGATTTCGCGGCGGGCCTCCGCGCCTTCTACGGAAAGCTGCCATCGGCCGGTATCCCCCGCATTCTGCGGCCTCGCAAGAAGCAAGGGACCGTTAGAGGTTTCAGCGTCGTCGACCCTGGTGGCAACTGGCTTCGGATCTCGACACGTGGCGAGACAGAAGACGAGGACGAGGGCAACAAGACCACGGGTCTTGCCCGCGTGATCAACAACGCTGCCCGCCTGGGTGATGCCCACGGCGCCCATGCCTTTGCTTTGAAGCTGCTCGACAGCGGCCTGGCCAAGTTCACCGATGCTCCCCGAGTGGACCGCGTGCGGGCGCTGTTGTATCGAGCGGAGCTAGCCGTTCGCGGTGGCGATCGATCGACTGCCACAGCGTCGCTGTCCGAGGCTCAATCGATCGAGCTCAACCAAGGCGAGAGAACCGCTGTCGCCGCTGAGATAGCTCATGCCACCGAAC
>CAZPIZ010000385.1:0-1959 GCA_964586615.1 uncultured Acidimicrobiaceae bacterium
GTGTTCTTCTGCGCCATTCATTCGGATATGGGCGGTGGCCTGACCGTCTCCGGTTGAGAAGCCGGGCCCATGGACAGAGAAGGCCGCCGCCGACCTCGGCGCCTTCTCTATCTGATCCTGCCCCTGGACGTCGGGCAAATGCTGGCGGTGCTAGACCGGTGCTTTCGATCCGAAACCTAGGTCGGGTGCGGTGAACCAACCGAGCGATACGCAACCTGCTGAACCGCCCCCACCGGCGAGCGAACCCAAACGACGCTGGCCGCTTGTGGTCGGCATTCTTGTTGGAGCGGTCGTGTTGTTGGGTCTGGGTGGCGTCTTGGGGACCAGGGTGTTCTACTCCCGGACCTTCAACGGTCTGGTCGACACCACTCGAGCTGCCGAAGGTGCTCCGATCTGGAAGGACTTCTTCGTTGCTCAGGACTGCTTCATCGGCGCCGTGGTCGAGAACGCCGACCCTGAACTCGCCTTCAACGAAGGTCTGTCCCTGCTTGATGAGACCGATCTGCTGGCCCGGCACGTCTCGCTGTCACTGGCGTCGTTCACGGATGTGACGGTTCTCCCGTTGCACCGCGCCCTAGCGGCGGCCCGGGCCTCGATCATCACCCACTACGAGGTCTGGGAGGATCATCTCGGGGAGGCGAGTGCGATTCTGTCGGGACTCGATCCCGATCCGTCGGAGCTGGCGGTGCAGTTTCAGGCCTGGGTCGACGTCGTCGTGGCCGATGCCGAAGCCATCGAATCGACCTTCATCGGTGCCGAGTCAGCGTTCGAATCGGCGGCGCTGGATGATCCCTCCCGGCTGGCGATCGACTCCCTCTTCACCCCTAGCGAGGCTGAGTGTTCACGCGGCGCGGTGTGATTGGCTAGAGCTGGACGGCGGTGAAGCCTGTCTCATCGACGAGGCCTGCGTAGGTGTCGCAGAGCTTGTCGATGAGTGATTTGCCGTTGGAGTACTCCCGGGCCCAGTCGAGGATGAGCAGGTCCATCGCCGCCGAGTCGATCCAGTCGACCGATTTGGTGTAGCCGGTCGCCAGGCTGGCTCCGGTGACATCGAGGAACTCGTACATCTGGTCTTCTGCCAGAGCCGTCCAGCAGCTTCCGAAATGAACCAGGCAGCCCTCGAAGCTGCCCTTGGCGATCTGGGTGAGCTCTTCGATGCGAAGGCTGCTGCCGTCGGCGAGGAGAAGGCGACCTCTGACACCGTGGAAGGCCATATAGACCACCCCGTAGCTGCGGTAGCGGCGATGGTGCTTGAGATTGAACTTGAGCTCCTCCACCGTGCTGCAGGTGAGATGGACGAATTTGGTCCCACGAGACGTATGAAGAAGTTCGAGGAGAGGGCGGACGCTGAGCCGGTCGCCGTCCAGGCGTTGATGCCAGAACGATTCCAGACAGAAGATGTTGCCTCCGCGATCCAGCCGACCCATGTCGACAGTCTCGTCGCTGGGAGTGACGCACTCAATGGGCCAGATGCTGTAGAAGTCTGCCAGTAATTCCCAGGGAGTGGCTCTAGGGTCAGTTTTCGCGAACCCAGATCGACATCGACGCCGGCTGGACGGTGACCGCCACCGCCCATTGGCCGGCTGCTGCCACTCCAGGCACGTCGGTTACGTCTCGGAGCCGGTGGCTGAGTTGGTCGGCGGTCAGACCGGCGTTGTACCGGGACCGGTTGAATCGGCGCTCCACCAGCCGCTGAAGTCGCTTTCGGAGAGGGTTGAACAAGGCCGCCACGCCCAGGGTGGAGGCCGCCACCGCCAGGTTTCCCTCGAGGGGCACTACGTCGGTCAGGAGGGCGATCCCTCCGGCGTAGGTCGCCACCAACAACCCGATCACCAGGGCGTAGGTGACCGTCCGAGACACGATCCGGTCGATCTCATAGAGCCTGTACTTAAAGATGGCCACCCCGGCAGCGACGGGGATTCCAAGCCAGAGCGCCCCGACGATCGGGTCGTAGACCGA
>CAZPIZ010000386.1:0-1944 GCA_964586615.1 uncultured Acidimicrobiaceae bacterium
TGCTCACAGCCAGGGCTCAGCGACCAAATTAGGGATGGCTCCTGGCCAAATTGGGGGTGCTGGGAGCCCGCCGACGGCCTGCTAGCCTTTGTTTTGCCGCTTTGACCGACCTCTTGTCGGCCCGGCGGTGTATCCGTTTCCACGAGCCGACTGATTCGGTGAGCGCCTTGTTCCCTGGACTCAGGACTTATCTTTCCTCCGGGCAGAATGCCGGAGTCTGCGTCTCGCATCGCCAGTCGGCCCTGGACTCGCATTCATTTAGCAACTCCGTACCGATGGGCGCCAGGAACGCCCTCACCCGGACGGAGCTCACTCCAGAAGAAGTAGGAGCTTTGGTAGATGGCATGGTTTCGCAAGAAGGAACCAGAGGTCATCCGACGGGGATCGTCGGATGTCACCGAGGAAAGAAAGTCAGTCCGTGTCGGCGGCCAAAAGGTCGAGGTGCGCCGTGTAACCGAGGTCGGTCGACCCCCTGAAAGGACCCGGGACCGCTCCCGGCCGGCGAAGCCCAATCGGTCCGCAAGGAATGGTCGGGGACGTCCGGACCGCCAGAGTCTTCAGACCTCGCGGGGTGGCCGCGAGCGTCCGGTCGAGGATGAGATCATCATCCCGACCGATGTCGGTCGCAAGCAGATGCTGGTACGGGTTCTCCCACACCAGACCCAGGTGGTGGTCCTCGAGGGCCCGGTTCTGGTGGAGCACTACGTAGCAGGCCGGGACCGCACGTCGGTCGTAGGCAATATCTATCTCGGCAAGGTCCGCAACGTTCTGCCGGGCATGGAGGCAGCGTTCATCGACTTCGGTGCCAGCAAGAACGGTGTTGTCTACGCCGCCGACGTCAAGGTGGATTCGAAGAAGTTCGGCAACCGTCAGCCCCGCATCGAGGAGTCACTCGGAGAGGGCCAGGAGATCGTGGTCCAGGTGGCCAAGGACGCCATGGGTGCCAAGGGTGCCCGCCTCACCGGTCTCCCTTCGCTAGCAGGCCGGTATCTGGTGCTGGTGCCTGACTCGGATAGCCAGGGAATCTCCCGACGGCTCCCGGAAGGGGAACGGCTCCGGCTCAGAGAGGTTCTGGCCCAGGTCAAACCGGATGGCTTTGGCGTAATCGTCCGTACGGCCGCGATGCACGCTTCTACCGAGGAGATCGCTGCCGACATCGATCGCCTGGCAAAGGTCTGGAATCAAATCCGGGCCGACTCCGAAGGTGGCGGTGCTCCGCGCAGGGTCTATGAGGAACCGGATCTGCTTATCCGGGTCATCCGGGAGCATTTCACTCCTGATTTCCGGCGGCTGCTGATCGACGATGCCCATGCCTACGAGCAGGTCTGCTCCTACCTCGGTGCGACGGCACCCGACCTCGTATCGAAGGTGAGTCTTTACGAAGAGGAGATGCCGCTCTTCGAGCGATATCACGTCGAGGATCAGCTCCGCAAGGCCCTCGACCGCCGGGTCTTCCTTCCCTCCGGTGGCCACCTCGTGATCGACCGGACCGAGGCCCTTACCGTCATCGACGTCAACACCGGGCGGTTTGTCGGTTCCTCCAGCCTCGAAGAGACCGTCCTCCAGAACAACCTCGAGGCAGCCGAGGAGATCGGCCGCCAGTTGCGACTCCGGGATATCGGCGGGATCATCGTCATCGACTTCATCGACATGGAATCGGAAGGCAATCAGAACAAGGTTCTCCGCAAACTCCGTGAAACTCTGGCCAAGGACAAGACCCGAACCCAGGTTTTCGACGTTTCCCACCTGGGATTGGTGGAGATGACAAGAAAGAACGTCTCGGCCGGTTTGCTTGAGAGCTTCTCCGAGCCTTGCACGGTCTGCGGCGGACGTGGCGTGATCCTCCACGAGGAGGCGGCCACTCAGGGCATCCCGGTCGGAGCCATCCTTGGAGAAGAAGAGGCCGACTGAATGTGCTCGGTATCCGTTGACACACGCGCATCC
>CAZPIZ010000387.1:0-1926 GCA_964586615.1 uncultured Acidimicrobiaceae bacterium
TGCGCCGATCCCGAGGCCGCAGCCTGGCGGATACTTTCGTTGCAGGATGGGCTCTCGTTACAGGTCGTGGCGCACGGGACGATTCTCGATCGAATCACAGTGAGCGAATGGGTGGCCCGTACCGCAGAGTTTGAGCTCGGGCTTGGTGCCGGAATTCTTCTCGGACCTTCCGGGCGCTCATGATCCGTCGTGGAGCTGAGGCCGGGTTGGGCCGGTTCCTTTCTGAGTCTGGCCAGCTCGGCGATTACCCTCTCGGCTCCCCAGGGAGGTGTCCGCATCCGTAACTATCGAGTGGGTCTGTTCTGTTCCGTCCTCCTGATCGCGCTTTCGGCTTGTGGCGGATCGAGTGGGGATACCCCGGGTGATGATGGTGACACGCCCACCGCCACCACCGAGGAGGGCGCGGTGACCACCGCCGCCGCTGGGGAGCGAGCCTTTCTGACGCTCGATCCAACGACTTCAGCTTTGGTGATGGTCGACCCCGACGGCGGGGAGATGACAGACATCGCAGATTTCGACACCCCGCCCAACGTGACGACCCTGGCGATCGGCGGCGGGTCGGTTTGGATCGGACGAGACAACGGATCGATCCTGAGGGTGTCGGCTGCGTCCGGTGAAATCGAGGCCGAGATCGCCACGGGTAGCACCGATCCCATCATCGGTCTTAGTTTCTCCGACGACGCCGTATGGGCTCTGCAGGGGATTCCCGGTATAGCGACCACGGTCTCGATCACCGACCCCGCGACCAACTCGGTGGTCCAACTGGTTACGGCACCCGAGGGTGCCAGCTTCATGGATATCGCCGCCGGCGAAGGGTCCGGATGGGTTATTGGTGCCAACACCGAGCGAGTGACCATCCTCTTCGAGATCGACCCTGCCAGCGGCGATATAACCGAACGCGACACTTCGGTGTCGGGTAACGACGTCACAGCGGGTGGCGGTGTGGTGTGGATCGCGGGCACCGGGTTTTCGATCGAGGGCGAAGCGCTGGAAGGGGTGGGCCGATTCGTTCCCTCCTCAGGTGAGACGACCTTCTTCCAGGCGGGCCTGGGCGCCGAGAACGTGGCCTTTGACAACGGAGCGATCTGGTTGTCGGATCCACTCGGTGATGGTGGAGCCTTTGTCCACCGACTCAACCCCGACGACGGTGCAGTGCTCGCCTCGATCCAGGTAGGAAATGCCTACGCCGGGACGCTCCCGATCTACGTGGGGGCGGGCTTTGTCTGGGCTCAGACCACCGGCTCCGACGGCGAGATCACCGTGATCGATCCGTCCAACAACGAAGTCGCCGGTATAGGCGATAGCCCCGGCCCCTACCCGATGCTGTTCCCCTGAGGACGGGTTTCCTCCCCCAGAGAACGAAGCGTCCTAGATCCCCGTCTCCGTTCGGCCGCGTTTCGTCAGGTACGCGTGCCACATAAGCCGCGCCGCGGTCGATCGGTGAGGACGCCATCGCTCTCCCAACTCGAGGAGAGCGTTCGGGTCCGGAGTCGTTTCGAGTCCGAGTACCTCAGCAGTCGCCACCTGCAATGCCCGGTCGAGGACGGGCCATACGTCGGGTCTTCGCAGACAGGAGAGCAAGTAGACATCGGCCGTCCATGGTCCGATCCCGATGAGCCCGGTCAACTCCCGGCGGGCGTTCTCGTCGCTGTTCGAGTCGAGCGCCGCTAGGTCGATTCGACGATCGAGGACCGCCCGGGCCAGCTCCCTGACGTATCGAGTCTTCTGCCGCGAGAAACCATCCGCCCGTAATTCGTCGTCAGTTGGTCCCAGAACCCCGGCGGGGGTTACCTCACCGACCCGGGCTCGGAGCCGATTGAACGCCGCCGCCCCCGACGCCAGCGATACCTGTTGTTCGAGAATGAAGAGCACGAGGGTGGCGAAGCCGGGTTGGCGGTGCCAGAAGGCAGGCTCGCCAAACCGGTC
>CAZPIZ010000388.1:0-1918 GCA_964586615.1 uncultured Acidimicrobiaceae bacterium
CTCGCCCGGTCGCGGCCCGGGCTCCGGTGGCGGACCAAGAGAAGGATGCCCGCCACCAGGAAGGGATACACCGAAAGATAAAAGAGGTCACCGATGGAGGGGAAAGGGGGATCGGTGCCGAAGAAGCGGGCGTAATTGTACGTGATTATGTCCCCGGCCACGAAGAGGACCTGCCCGATTGCCACCAGTAGCCACGGCAGGCGGTGACCCGGCCGATGTTCCCTCATGGCAGTCACAATCACAACCGCGCCGGACAGCCCAATTAAGTTGAAGAGGGGGCCGAGGCGCAAGGCCGGAACCAGCAGGAATGCGGCCAGAACGACGGTCCCAACTACGACATAAGTCAGCCAGGGTTTCCGGATCACGGCTCGAATATCGGCGCGCTTATGCAGTCCCATTAGGGTTCCGTTCTAGGTATTTCGGACCAGTGAGGGCACCGACAGGACCGCGCCATCCCGATGCTGCAGGTCGAAACGGTCGTTGAGTTCACCAAGCACATCGCAGAGCAAGGCGATTTGGTCGTCGCCGTTGGCGGCGGTCACCTGGATCCGGAAGCCGACCTCACGCCGGGGTACGAGCGGATAAGCGGCCATCGTTGCATAGATTCCCCGATTGAAGAGATATTGGCCGACTATGTCGATGTCCTCGCAGTGCGCCAGTGGTATCTCGATAATCGGAAACCCAGATGTGTTCGGGGTGTGTATGCCGAGTTCGGCCAGACGATCTAGCACCCGACGGGTCTTCCGATTGATCTCGCTTCGAAAGTGGTCCCCTCTCTTCTCGTTCACTTCAAGACCGACCCAGGTGGTGGCCAGCGAGGCGATCGGGGACGGACCCGAAAATAGATAGGGTGGCGCGGCTACCTTCAGCACATTCTTGAGCCGTGATGGGAGCGCGAGGAATGCGAGGAGCGAGGAGTAGGCCTTGGACATCCCTGCCACCATGACGACGTTTTCATAGCTCTCGCCCTGGTGGCGAACCAAGCCATTCCCCCGCATGCCGTAGTTGCAGAGTTCCTCGGCGCTCCGCTCACCGATCACGCCAAAACCATGGGCATCGTCGATGTACAAAAGGGCGTCGTACTCTCGAGCCAGGTCGGCCAACCGGCGAACGTCCGGGGCGTTACCCGTCATGGAGTTGACGCCGTCAGTAGCAATCACCCGCGGCGTTACCGACGAGGTCCGCAGCAACTCCTCGAGGTGTTCGACATTGTTATGCCGGTATCGCTCGACTGTCGCCCCGTGGCTCCGTGCAATAGAGCATCCATCGAAGATGGTCTTGTGAGCTCGGTCATCCAAAAAGATCATGCCGTTCCCAGCCAGCAAGGGGATCACCGACATGTGGATGTGGGTGATAGTTGGGAACAGCAAGGTGTCCTCGCAGCCCAGCAGCCTGGTCAATCGCTCTTCGAGCTGCTCGTACAGAATTGGGCTGCCGAGTAGCCGCGACCAGCTGGGATGAGTCCCCCATCGGTCGAGGTACGCTGGAACGGCTTCGATAACCTCCCGATCCCAGTCCAAACCAAGGTAGTTGCAGGATGCGAAGTCGGCCAGCCAATGGTCTCCGATCCTGATCCTCCGGCCATCCACCTCATCGATTACTGCGTCCAACATTGGGTGGGATTGCCTCAGTCGGTCCAGGTCGGCGACCGTGGCCATCCAACGGTCGAGCCATCCATCGGACTCCCGCCGCAGCGGCTTCTCCGGAGCCAAGAGTGGCGCCACGGGGTCCAGCCCACGGCTGCCGGGCTGGTAGCCGTTGTGAGCAGCATCGGCGGAACCTGGCCCCGCCAAGGGGAGTGCAGCAGACATTTGCATATCTATCGCCCAACGGAGCCTGTTGCTTAACCCGAAAATGGTGTTTGCCTGCAGGCCTGACGGACGTCTACAGCGCTCGGGCTCTCCTGATGCGGGGTAGG
>CAZPIZ010000389.1:0-1844 GCA_964586615.1 uncultured Acidimicrobiaceae bacterium
TCGAAGCGCAGCTCCACCTTGACCTCGTCGCCGCAGAGGGGATTTACGCCCTCGGCCTCGAGTTCGGGCTGTTCGAGGGGGACACGGTTGCGTGGGTTGCGGTAGTGATCGAGGATTACCGCGCGATAGAGTTCTTCCAGGGCCATGTCAGATACCAAACAATCGGGCGGCCGTTTCTAGTCCCGCGAGCAATGCGTCCACGTCCTCCTTGGTCGAATAGACCGAGAATGAGGCCCGGGCGGTTGCTGGCACCCCGAGGATCCGCATCAACGGTTTAGCGCAGTGGTGGCCCGCTCTCACAGACACCCCTTGCTGGTCGAGAATCGTTGCCAGGTCGTGGGCGTGGACGTCACCGAGCGTGAAGCTGATTGCGCCCCCTCGCCCGGCGACAGTCGGAGGGCCCTGAACCTTCACATGAGGGTTGCCAGCGAGACTTTCCAGGGCATATCGGGTGAGTTCGGTGTCGTGGGCCGCCACCCGGTCCATGCCAATTTTCTCCAGATACTCGACGGCGGCATCGAAGCCAACTGCCTCGATGATCGGCGGTGTCCCCGCCTCGAAGCGATGCGGTACGGCCGCCCAGGTCGAGTGATCGAGCTGGACATCGGAGATCATCTCTCCGCCACCTTCGAATGGCTCCATCTCCTCGAGTCGCTCGGCCTTTCCCCACAGCACTCCGATGCCGGTCGGTCCTAGCATCTTGTGGGCCGAGAAGGCGAGGAAGTCGGCACCCAGGCCTTCCACGTCCACGGATCGGTGCGGGACCAGCTGGGCCCCGTCAACCACCACCAGCGCCCCTGATGTTCTCGCCGCCGCCGCCATCTCGGCGACAGGCGGGATGGTTCCGAGTACGTTGGACATTCCAGTGATCGAGACCACTTTCGGGTTCTTCTCCAACAGCCGTTGATAGGACTCGAGATCCAGGGTGAAGTCGGAGGCGAGCGGAACGAAATCAAGCACCGCTCCTGTTCGCTTAGCCACCATCTGCCAGGGAATCAGGTTGGCGTGGTGTTCCATGTGGGTGAGCAGGATGCGATCGCCCTCGCGGAGATGACTGCTTCCCCATCCAGAGGCCACCATGTTGAGACCGGTTGTGGTGCCTCGGGTGAATATGACCTGTTCGGGGCGAGCATTGAGGAAGCCGGAGAGGCGAAGCCGGGCCGCCTCGTATCGCCCGGTCGACTCCATCGAGAGCCGGTAGGCGCCGCGATGCACGTTGGCATAGACCGTCCCGGCGAATTCGGCCATGGCGTCGATCACGACTCGTGGCTTAAGGGACGAAGCCGCCGAGTCGAGGAAGTGGCCGGCACCCGCTTCGAAGGCGGGAAAATCCGAACGGTAATCGAGCACCATCAAACCCCCAGCTGCTGACGAATCCCTTCGTAGCCATCGGCTTCAAGCCGAGCTGCGACCTCGGGTCCCCCGGACTCAACCAGACGACCATCCAGGAGAATGTGGACGAAATGAGGAGTGATGTAATCGAGCAGTCGCTGGTAGTGAGTGATGATCAGAAAGCCTCGCTCCGGACCGGTGAGCCGATTCACGCCTTCAGCGACGGTCTTGAGGGCGTCGATGTCGAGACCCGAGTCGGTCTCGTCCATCACGGCCAGCTCTGGCTGTAGCACCGCCATTTGCAGTACCTCGTTCCGTT
This sequence comes from uncultured Acidimicrobiaceae bacterium, assembly GCA_964586615.1. Taxonomy (GTDB): domain Bacteria; phylum Actinomycetota; class Acidimicrobiia; order Spongiisociales; family ZC4RG35; genus DATEEG01. The sequence continues at coordinate 1,652 of CAZPIZ010000389.1, forward strand.
TTCGTTCTCCACCCGAGAAACCTTCGTTCAGGTAGCGGTCGGCGAAACCAGACGACATTCCCAGCGATTTCATGGCGTCCATCACTTTGAGTCGAAGCTCGAGGACCGTGAGGTCCACACCGGTCCGATTGGACAGAGCCTGACGAAGGAACTGCACCACCGAGACCCCGGGGATGGCTTCTGGATTCTGAAA
>CAZPIZ010000390.1:0-1839 GCA_964586615.1 uncultured Acidimicrobiaceae bacterium
TGTCGATTTTGCGCCTGGTTCCCTACCCGGGCCGGATCGTGGAAGGGGAGGTTCGTCTCGAGGGAAAGAACCTGCTCGACCTTCCGATCGACGAGATGCCGGACATACGCGGCAAGCGCATCGCCATGATCTTCCAACAGCCGCAATCGTCATTGAACCCTGTCTATCGCGCCGGTGAACAGATCGGTGAGGCCATGGAGCTTCATCTCGATCTCAAGAAGGACGAGATCGAGAAACGGGTCTTCGCAATGCTCAAGGAGGTCGGGATACCCGACCCCGAGCGTCGGGCCCAGGCATACCCGCATGAGCTTTCGGGGGGCATGGCCCAACGGGTGATGATTGCAATGGCATTGGCGGCCGGTCCTGAGTTGTTGATCGCCGACGAGCCCACCACGGCCCTCGACGTCACCATCCAGGCCCAGATACTTGACTTGATACGTCGACTCAATCGCGATCTCGGAATGGGCGTGGTTCTCATCACCCATGACCTGGGCGTCGTCGCTGAGATGGCTGATCGGGTCGCCGTCATGTACGCCGGCGAGATCGTCGAGCAGGCCGAGGTTCGGCCCCTCTTCAGAAATCCCAAGCATCCGTATACGCAGGGCTTGATCGGCTCGATCCCCACCTTGGGTGTGGTAAAGGTGGAATTGGAGACCATCCCGGGCGTGGTTCCCTCATTGATGGATCTTCCCCCCGGTTGCCGGTTTGCTTCCCGCTGCAAGGCTCGAATCGAATACGGTCTGGAGATCTGTTTGGAGATAAGACCCGAGCTCCGTCAAATAGCCGAGGGTCATCTGGTCCGATGCTGGATTTATCACAATGAAGACGGGAGCCTTAAGACGGAAGAGAAGACGCCAGACTTTGTCACCCCTCTTGAGGGGGGACCGCTCGAGCGCAGCGAGGACCCATGACTGAGAAACTCGTCGAAATCAAGGGTCTCACCAAGGACTTTCCTGTTCGCGGAGGCATCCTTCAGCGCACCCAAGGGTGGGTGCGTGCGGTAGCCAACGTCGATCTCGATATCTACCGCGGCGAGACCCTGGGATTGGTCGGGGAGTCAGGATGCGGCAAGACGACCCTGGGTCGGATGTTGGTCCGGCTGCTGGAGCCGACGGCGGGCACCATCGATTTCGACGGCACCGACATCACCCACCTCGAGGGGAGGGACCTCTTCGGGGTTCGGCGCCAGATGCAGATGATCTTCCAGGATCCGTACAGCTCGCTCGATCCGCGGAGCCCCGTTGGTCAATCCGTCTCCGAGGGGCTGCGGATCCACGGAGTGTCTTCGAAGGACGAACGCCACCATCGGGTGGCCGAGATGCTGGAGCTCGTCGGCCTCAAGCCCGCCCACGCCTCCCGGTACCCGCATGAGTTTTCGGGCGGGCAACGTCAGCGAATCGGGATCGCCCGGGCATTGATCCTGCGGCCCCGACTGGTGGTGGCCGACGAGCCAGTCTCGGCCCTCGACGTTTCCGTCCAGGCCCAGGTCCTGAACCTCCTGACCGAACTCCAGTCCGAACTCGATCTCACCCTGTTGTTTGTGGCCCACAATCTTGCGGTCGTAGAGCACATATCCGACCGTGTGGCGGTGATGTATCTGGGCCGCGTCGTCGAGATCACCGACCGCGACACCCTCTATCGCCAGCCTCTCCATCCCTATACGGAAGCGCTTCTGTCGGCCATCCCGGTGCCGGACCCGGATCGGCCCCGCAGGCCCATCATTCTTCAAGGGGAGATCCCTTCTCCCCTGAACCCGCCCCCGGGATGCCATTTCCATCCCAGGTGCTCGATTGCCCGCCCCGGACTGTGCGACGTCGATCCCCCGGAGCTGATGCCGGG
>CAZPIZ010000391.1:0-1835 GCA_964586615.1 uncultured Acidimicrobiaceae bacterium
GAGGCTGCCATCGCTGCGATCTCGTCGACGATGGCCTCGTTGGCGAGCGTGGTTACGTCACCGAGCTGGCGATGTTCGGAGATGTCCTTTAGGAGCCGGCGCATGATCTTTCCCGATCTGGTCTTGGGAAGATCGTTGGTGAACACGATCGACCTGGGTTTGGCGATCGCTCCGATGCTCTTGGCGACGTGTTCCCTCAACTCCTGAATCAGGATTTCATCACCGGTGACGTTGCCTCGCAATGTGACGAAGGCGGCAATGGCCTGGCCGGTCAGGTCGTCCTTCCGTCCAACGACGGCCGCTTCCGCCACCGCCGGATGCGATACCAGGGCGGACTCGACCTCGGTGGTGGAGATGTTGTGCCCCGACACCAGCATGATGTCGTCGACCCGGCCGAGCAGCCAGAAGTAGCCGTCCTCATCACGTTTGGCGCCGTCTCCCGGGAAGTAGCGGCCCGGAAAGCGCGACCAGTAGGTCGAGACGTAACGATCGGGGTCGCCGTAGATCGTCCGGGCCATCGCAGGCCAGGGCCGGTCGATGACCAGGAACCCTCCCCCGCCGAACGGGACCGAGTTCCCTTCTTCGTCGACGACATCGGCGGACAGCCCCGGCAGGGGTCTGGTGGCCGATCCCGGCTTGGTGACAGTGACCCCTGGCAACGGCGAGATCATTATGGCCCCGGTCTCGGTCTGCCACCAGGTGTCGACGATCGGGCATCGCTCCCCTCCGATAACCCGCTGGTACCACATCCAGGCCTCGGGATTGATCGGCTCGCCGACCGACCCGAGCAACCGGAGTGAGGTCAGGTTATGGCGCCCTGGGAATTCTTCACCCCATTTCATGAACGATCGGATGGCGGTTGGAGCGGTGTAGAGGATCGTCACCTTGTAGTCCTCGATGATCTGCCAGAGGCGATCGAAGTCGGGATGGTTGGGAGCGCCCTCGTAGATAACCGATGTCGTTCGATTGGCAAGGGGCCCGTAGACGATGTAGCTGTGCCCGGTGACCCAGCCGATGTCGGCCGCACACCAGTAGATATCTGAATCGGGCTTGATGTCGAAGACCAATTCGTGGGTGGTGGTGACCTGGGTCAGGTAACCCCCCTGGGTGTGAACAATTCCCTTCGGCTTGCCGGTGGTCCCGGAGGTGTACAGGATGTAGAGCGGGTCCTCGGCGTTGAGAGGCTCGGGATCGCAGATCCCCGACTGTCCGTCCACCAGCTGGTCCCACCAAAGATCACGACCCGGTTCAATGTGAACGTCGGTTCCGGTTCGCTTGAGCACGATCACGTGCTCGACGCTGGGGGTGCGGGCGACCGCCAGGTCGGCGTTGGCCTTGAGCGGCACGACCTTCCCACCTCTCCAGGCACCGTCCATCGTGATCACAACCTTGCAGCTGGCGTCGATGATGCGATCGGCCAACGCGTCCGACGAGAAGCCCCCGAAGACCGCGCTGTGCACGATGCCGAGGCGAGCGCAGGCAAGCATCGCCACCGGCAGTTCAGGAACCATTCCCATGTACAACGCGGCCGTGTCACCCTTCTTCAGTCCCAGCGACTTGAGACCATTGGCGAACTGGCAGACCATCGTGTGGAGGTCCCGGTAGGTGAGGGTCCGGGCGTCACCTGGTTCGCCGACCCAGTGATAGGCGACCTTGTCGCCCGATTTCTCAAGGTGCCGATCGAGGCAGTTGTAAGAGAGGTTGATCTCGCCGTCGGGAAACCACCGGTAGAAGGGCGGGTTGGAGTCATCGAGGGCCTTGATCGGCGGGCGGACCCAGCTGAGCCGTTCCAGAGCCTGAGTCAACCAGTAGGCCACGTAGTCGGCCTCGGCTTG
>CAZPIZ010000392.1:0-1827 GCA_964586615.1 uncultured Acidimicrobiaceae bacterium
ACCGACAAATAACACCCTTGTGAGTCGAGTTAGCTTACACGAACAGGTGTTCGGGAGCGGTAAATGGAGCCCGAGCTACGAGCTTCGAGCCTCGAGAGGAAAGCTCTCCAGCGGCTCGTACATCGCTCCGCCTCGACCCGGGTGACTCTCGTACAGCACCAGTTCGTCGGCGATCCATCGGAACGGGACCCGAAGATACGACGCCAGGTGGGTCCGGACGTCCATCTCCGGTCGAATGCGGCTGAGCGTCAGATGGGGAGCAAAGGGCCGTTCCTCGGGTGCAAGCCCCGCCGCCTGTGACGCCTCCTCGGCCATCTCGTTGACCTCGGTGAGACGCTCCCGACCGCGGTCGAGTGCCAACCATACGACCGTGGCCTTCCCAGGCCGGGGGAAGGCGCCGAGGTCACCGAGGACTATCTCAAAGGACGGACCCAGGTAGGTCTGGTCGAGTTCTGCAACCAACCTCTCCTGGGTGACCTGGTCGGTGTTCCCGAGGAATCGCACCGTCAAGTGCCAGTTGTCCGGAGGCACCGGACGCCCGGGGAGGCCTTGCTGGCCGAGGTGTTGGGCCAGCATCGCTCCAACCTCTTGATCGAGCGGCACAGCCAGAAACAGCCGCCTCAGCCGCTCCACCACTCCCCTGTCACGGCCAGCCGGACCAGATGCAACGCCGAAGTGGTCGAGTAAACGCGAACACGCTCTCGATCGCCGGGAAACTTCAAAGTCCTCGCCCGTGAGTCTTCCGGGGTCGCCACGGCCATCACCATCGTGCCCACCGGTTGTTCGAGCGGCTCCGGGCCTGCCGATCCGGCCACGGCCACCGCCACATCGACGTTGAGGTTCTTCCTGGCACCTTCGACCATGGCCATGACGGTCGGTTCGCTGACCAACCCCGCCGACAGATCGGTGACACCTAGGAGCGAAGTCTTGAGGTCCGGCGCATAAGTGATGATCGATCCCCGATAGAACGCCGAAGCCCCGGGTATCGAGGTGAGGCGGGCAGCGACCAGCCCTCCCGTGGCCGATTCGGCGGTTCCGATCGTCCAACCCCTCGTCAGCAGCTGGGTCTGGATGACCTGCTCGATGGTCTCATTGTCAGAAGCAAACACCGAGGGGTGGAGACGGGACCTCACCTCGGTTTCGATCGGAGCGACCAGCTCTTCTGCCTCGGTGACCGATCCGGCCTTGGCTGTGATCCGGACCTTGACCTCTCCGGCCGATGCCAGGAAGGCGATGGAGGGATTGGTCTTCCCAGTGAAGAGATCGTCGAGCATCTCGCTGATCTGGCTCTCCGAGCGTCCCCATGATCGCAATATGCGACTGAGCACCACCGCATCGACTCCGGCGGCCTGGCGGAGTCGGGGCATGACCTGGGCCTCCAGCAGGTAGATCATCTCCATTGGGACGCCCGGCAGAAGGAAGATCAGCTTGCCGTTGTGTTGCAATGCAAGGCCCGGGGCGGTGCCCTTGGGGTTGGGGAGCATCTCGGCCCCCTCCGGATACTCCGCCTGACGAAGGTTGGATGCCGGCATCTCCCGCCCCCAGCGCGTGAACCGTTCTTTCAGATACTCGGCGTAGCTGTCGGAGAACTTCATCTGAAGGCCAAGGGCGGCGCACACAGCCTCCCTGGTGAGGTCATCCTGGGTTGGGCCGATGCCACCGGTGATGATCAGAGCGTCGGCGCGCTCGATCGCGGTCCGTATTGCCGACACGATCCGGTCATGGTTGTCGCCCACCACTACCTGGAAATGCGAATCGAACCCGTTATCGGCCAATGCCGTCCCGATCTTGGCGGCGTTGCCATTGACGATCTGACCCAGCAAGAGC
>CAZPIZ010000393.1:0-1824 GCA_964586615.1 uncultured Acidimicrobiaceae bacterium
TGCGCATCCAGCCCTCGAGCTGTCGCAGGTGCTCCGGGTTGGAGCGGACCTCGGCCAACGGAACCTGATGCGAGCGCTGGGTTCCCTCGACCCGCTGCCCGTCGACCTCATCAGGCCCGGTCCAGCCCTTCGGGCTCCGGAGCACGATCATCGGCCACCGCGGCCTCTGACGGTCGCCGGTGTCGCCAGCCGCCTGCTGAATGCGTTGGATCTCGTCGATCGCCTCATCGAGTGCGGCCGCCATCAACTGATGCATCTCTTGGGGATCGTCACCCTCAACGAAGTAGGGACGATGGCCGTATCCCTCCAGGAGGGCTAACAGTTCCTCGTCGGGAATACGGGCCAGCACGGTCGGGGCGGCGATCTTGTACCCGTTCAAATGAAGAACCGGCAACACCGCCCCGTCCCGGTCCGGATTGAGGAACTTGTTGGAATGCCAGCTCGCCGCCAACGGGCCGGTTTCCGCCTCCCCGTCGCCGACGATGCAGCACACCACCAGGTCGGGGTTGTCGAAGGCTGCCCCGTAGGCGTGGGCCAGGGCGTAGCCGAGCTCGCCTCCCTCATGGATCGAACCCGGGGTCTCGGGGGCGACGTGGCTGGGGATACCACCCGGAAAGGAGAACTGACGGAACAGCTTGCGCATCCCCTCAACATCGGGGGTGACGTCCGGGTAGACCTCGCTGTAGGTGCCCTCCAGGTAGGCCATTGCCACCGGCCCCGGACCACCATGACCAGGACCCATCACATATATGGTGTTGAGATCGCGGGCTTTGATGACCCGGTTCATATGGACATAGACGAAGTTGAGTCCGGGGGTGGTACCCCAATGGCCGAGCAGGCGCGGCTTCACGTGCTCGGGCCGGAGCGGCTCGGTGAGTAGCGGGTTGTCCAACAGGTAGATCTGTCCCACCGATAGATAGTTGGCAGCTCGCCAGTAGGCATCGATGCTGTCAAGCTCCCCTTCCGATAGCGGTCCCTTCGCCGCGGTCTGCGGCTCGGAAGCGAGTTCGATGTCCCTCTCGGTCATGGGTGCTTTCTCCCGTTTTGGTTGGGCGGCGCTGAACCGAGCTTTGGTCAGAGCCTACGGGCTGGTCGTGTGACCGTGCTCGTCGGTCGTGGTGGTAGCTGCGGGCGTTTCCGGCGCCGAGCCGTCGGTGGCTCCGCTGATCAGTGGTCCCAGGACGATCGAGGACAGGGTGTACGCCACTGCAAAGACCGCCACTGCGATCGCTGGCGCTACCCAGGTTCGGAAGCGACGGTAGAGGCGAACGAGCATTGGGCTGGCCAGCCCAAGTCCGAGGAGAAAGAAGAGCACCCTGCCTCCGGTGCCGGCCAGGATGGCGGCTCCGGCCAGCGGCCCCATTTTGGCCGGTTACCGTCCACCTGGTCACCACAACGATGTCGACCTTGCCAACATGACAGTGCCCGTCACCCGAACCGATATCCAGTTCTGCCCGGACCCGCGCCGGGTGATCATCAAGCCGTTCCTTCCTGACGAGAAGATCCTCCCGAACAACGGTCTGCTTCAGCGCATCCTGGCTATGCCCGAGGATGAAGTCGCTTCGGCTCTTGTAGCTGTGCACGCCAAGTTCGACGCCCGACACCCCCAGCTGGAGGCCATCCTGGAGACCCACTACACCTTCGTCTCCGACGAGGTGCGCGAACTTCCCGAATTGTCGATGCCTCGTTGTCTCTTGCTTGGGGCGTACTACACCCACGAGGTTTCAATCGAGACCGCAGCGCTCACCAACCCATCGATCGTTCCCGCCCCCGATCAGTCCGGGCTCGAACCGGGGGCGGAGAGGTTCATCATCAGTCTGCGGG
>CAZPIZ010000394.1:0-1819 GCA_964586615.1 uncultured Acidimicrobiaceae bacterium
CCCCAGCTCCCGATGGAGCATCAAGCTCCGCCGCCAATGTCCACGTTGTACGCCTCCCAGATGAGTTCCGCTCCCATCTCATCATGATGGACCATCATCTGAAGAAGGCTGCCGATCTCCTGACATGTCGGTGCCGTCGGGTGGCCATCCTCGGCTTTCACTCTCAGCCGAAGAGCCCGCAGTTCCTCTGCGAGTGCCCGGTGGTCGTGGCGGAGTTCTTCGACCGCGGGGCAGAGGCGGGGAGCCTTCTCCGCTAGGTCCGACAACAACCCCTCGGGGGCTTCAGTGTCGGCTACGTGGCGGACCCAGGCAGAGGCCAGTCGTTCGAGCGACGAACCCAGCTGCTCGGCCAGTTCGGGGTCATGGGAAATGAAACGGACAAGCTTGGCGGCATCGGCAATGGCCGTCCTCAATGTTTCCCGATTCGGCATTGTCGCCGCCACAACCTCGGTGGGGGTCATTCATACCTCCGCCTGCAACACTCTCAGCAAAAGACATCCGGCCGAGAAGTGCCAGGGCCAAAAGGCCCTTTCGTCTTCGGTCACCGCGACTAGGGCGGGCACTCTTCGGCCGCGGGTTCATTGGCTGGCGCCGACTTTCGCTGCTGGTTTACCCTTGAGGATCGTTCAGTATTGGACATTCGCTTCGGGCGCAAATATGCCTGCTCCAACTCGTCCTCGAGGCAGGCATGACCGGCCAAGGCCATTATCAAGCGAGGTCCGGTCAAGGAGGCTCGGAAGATGCCTCGACCGCTCCAACCACCTACTCAGTGAGACGCTATGACCACCATCGGAGTGCTGACCGCGGGTGGAGACTGCCCTGGCCTCAACGCCGCCATTCGAGGGATAGTGACGAGAGCATCCGCCTCGGGGGCGTCGGTGGTGGGCATCGAAGACGGGTGGGCTGGCCTGATGGAAGGCCGAACCCGGCCAATTGGTCGTGATGACGTTCGTGGGATCTCGCCACGGGGTGGGACCATCCTGGGAACCTCGCGGAGGGATCCCTACGTCCATGGCGACGGGTTGGCGTCCATCAAACCAACCCTGGATGCGACCGGGATCAAGGTGCTGATCGTGATTGGGGGCGACGGCTCGCTCAGGACCGGCGTAAAGCTCGGCTCCGAGGGTCTGGCCGTCATCGGTGTTCCCAAGACAATCGACAACGACATCGCCGGAACCGATGTCTCCTTCGGATTCGAAACAGCTGTCCAGATCGTTACCGATGCCATCGACCGCCTCACCACCACGGCGGAAGCACACAATCGAGTAATGGTGGTCGAGGTCATGGGGAGACATTCGGGTTGGATTGCGCTCCATGCCGGTCTGGCCGGGGGTGCCGAAGCGATTCTTGTGCCAGAGGTGCCGTACGACCTCGGTGACTTGAGCGCTCACTTGATCGCGCGCCACCGGTCCGGGAGGGACTACTCGGTCGTGGTCGTCGCCGAGGGAGTGGCCAATCCGAAAGGGGAGATCGTCACGGCCGGAACCGACCTGTTCGGTTTCGAGCGTTTTGGTGGAGTGTCGATGACCATCGCCAACGAGCTCGAACGATTGACGGGCTACGAGACCAGGGTCGTGATCCTGGGCCATCTCCAACGGGGGGGTACGCCCACAGCATTCGATCGGGTACTGGCGACCCGCCTCGGGGTAAAAGCGGCGGAATTGGCCGTGTCCGGTGAGCACGGCGTCATGGTGGCGGTGAGAGGCACCGAGATCGTTGCGGTTGATCTGGCCTCGGCCTGCGCTCAGCCCCGCTTGGTTCCGCGATCACTGTATGAGGAGGTTGTCTGGTTCGGGGCATGAGGCAGTACCCAAAGGCA
>CAZPIZ010000395.1:0-1817 GCA_964586615.1 uncultured Acidimicrobiaceae bacterium
TGGTGGCTTGCTGGCGGGTGGTGCCGGGCGCCTGCTGGTCGGGGTCGGGGCGCCCGGTCCAACAGCCGCCCCGGCCGAAGTCGCCGATCGGCCCTTGCCGCCTATCCCGGTGGCGGCTGACCTTCAGATCGAGGGCCTGACCCCATTCGTGACCGCCAACGCCGACTTTTACCGCATCGACACCGCCCTCGAAATACCACGGATTCAGATTTCGGACTTCACCATCAAGGTCATTGGCATGGTGCAGCGCCCACTGGAGCTGACCTTCGACCAACTGCTCGCCAGGCCGCTGGTCGAGGCCGACATCACCCTCACCTGCGTCTCCAACGAGGTGGGGGGAAAGCTGGCCGGCAATGCCCGTTGGCTCGGCGTGCGGTTGGACGATCTTCTGTCTGAAGCCGGACTTGACCCTTTTGCCGACCAGATCGTCGGCCGGTCGGCCGACGGTTACACCTGCGGGTTCCCGGTGTCGACGCTTGACGGCCGTAACGCCCTGGTCGCCATCGCCATGAACGGTGAGCCACTCCCTCTCGAACATGGCTTTCCGGCTCGCCTCATCGTTCCCGGTCTCTATGGATACGTGTCCGCCACCAAGTGGCTGACCGAGATCGAGATCACAACCTTCGACGCCTTCGATCACTACTGGGTGCCGCGAGGGTTTGCGGTCGAAGCTCCCATCAAGACCCAATCTCGGATCGACACTCCCGGCCCGCTGGCGCGCATTCCGGCCGGCCCGACCCCTATTGCGGGAGTGGCATGGGCCCAAACCCGGGGGATCGACACGGTTGAGGTTCGGGTCGACGACGGCCCCTGGCAGACTTCGGAATTGAGCGCCGAGGTCAACGACAGTTCCTGGCGCCAATGGACGGTCACCTGGGACGCCACCCCCGGTCAGCACTCGATCACCTGCCGGGCCACCGACTCAACCGGCTACCGCCAGACCGAAGAACGTGCCCGCCCTGCCCCCGACGGCGCCACTGGCTGGCATTCCCTGGTCGTTCTTGTAGACGCCTGACGTTCTTTCCCGTTGCTGCGCCCGGGGACGGAGAGACCAATCCGGCTCATCGTCTACTCCGAACCACAAGCGATGTCCGATTGAGGCATCAGAAAGGAACAATGATGAAAATCACATCAAGTCTGCGCCTTCTGGCGGTTCTCGCCTGTCTGTCGCTCCTGGCGGCCGCCTGTGGTGGCGGCAGCGCCTCGACCACTGCGACCACGTCGGCCACCACGACCACCGCTGCCGAGACCACGACCACGTCCGGTATGACCGGCATGAACGTCGGCCCGGGATGCGGCGCCGTCCCCATGGACGGTGAAGGAAGCTTCGAGGGCATGGCCGCCGATCCGGCCGCCACGGCTGCTTCCAACAACCCGGTTCTCTCGACTCTGGTTACTGCGGTATCGGAGGCCGGTCTCCTCGACACGCTCAATGGTGACGGCCCGTTCACGATCTTCGCCCCTACCAACGATGCCTTCGCGGCTATCCCCGAGGAGGATCTCAACGCCATCCTTGCGGATCCAGAGTTGCTGACCTCGATTCTGACCTACCACGTGGTAGGTGGAGAGTCGTTGGACATGGCTTCCCTCCTAGAAGCTGGCTCGGTGACGACGGTCAACGGTGCTGATCTCAGCATCACCGCCGCAGGCGACTTGATCGAGGTCAACGGTGTTGCTGCCATGGTGTGCGGAAACGTCCAGACCGCCAATGCAACCGTCCACATCATCGACACGGTCCTGGTCCCAGCCTGATCGGCTCGACCAACCCGGTCGTCAAGTAAAGGAGGGGCGCCCGGCGGGCGCCCCTCCTGCGCGGG
>CAZPIZ010000396.1:0-1813 GCA_964586615.1 uncultured Acidimicrobiaceae bacterium
AGGTGATTCTCGAGCAGATGTTCGGCGAGATCGTCGTCGGAACCGACAAAACCGCAGAGGAACTGGCCGCCGAGTTCCAGCCGTTGCTGGACGCCTCGTAAACAAGAAACCGGTGCCACTGCGGCTGCGCACCGACTGAAACCATGAGAGCACCTGCGTTGACGAATGCAGGTGCTCTCTTTGGCTGAGTAAACGAAATTGGTGGCTACTCGATGACGGCGACCACGCTCAAGCGGCCCGAGGATCGGAAGAAACGCCGATCGGACCCTGGGCAAGACAGCAGCTATGTGATCGGCCAGAACAAGGCCGTCCCCTACCTGTTCAGCCTGCCCTCGATCCTCCTGGTCGCGGCGATCCTGGGATTCCCGGTTCTTTACGGAATCTGGCAAAGCCTGTACAGAAGACCGACATTGGGATCCCCGGCGGAGTTCGTCGGTTTCGACAACTACGCCGACATGTTCAGCGGTCCGACCTTCTGGCATGCAATCAATCGGACAGCAGTCTTCACCATTGGATGCCTGCTCGTAGGAACAGTCCTCGGATTGTTCTTCTCGTTCGCTTTGTATCGGGTGGTTGCGAAGCTGCGATTCCTGCGGGCGGTCACGGTGGCCCCATATCTCGTCTCGAACGTCGCTGCGGCGGTGATGTTCCGAATCCTCTTCAACAGCCAGTTCGGCACCCTGAACAGTGTCATCGAGTTCTTCGGATTGGATGGGCCGTCGTGGCTTGCCAATCGCACCCTGGCGATGCTGGTGGTGATTCTCACTCAGGTGTGGACCGACCTCCCACTGACCATCCTCCTCCTCCTGGGTGGACTGATGACGATCGACAAGTCCTACCTCGACGCCGCCCTCGTCGACGGGGCCACCGGATGGAACCGCGCCCGGCGAATCACGATTCCTCTTCTGGCACCGCAGGTGCTGATCAGCACGGTTTGGCTGTCCTATTCGACGCTGACAGGTCTTGGGGTAGTGCTTGCACTCACCGGCGGCGGACCCTTGAAGGCAACCCAGACTTTGGCCATGGAGATGTACACGGTCGCCTTCAGAAACCTCGAGTTCAACCAGGCGCTGGCCATCGCCACCTTCATCCTGGTTCTCAACGCGTTGCTCACCCTGGGCTACGTCATGATCGGTCGACGATACGAATATCAAGCATGAACGGGCAATCTCGATCGGGCAATCATGACTGACGTAAGACCGGACGAACCGGGATTCGCCGGTGCCACGGCCAAGGCAGCAGCAGCAGTGCTTGGCTCGGCGCCTGAAAAGCGCAGGGGCAACGACGGAAGACTCGGTCGGGGCATCAGGCAGGCCATGTTGGCCCTTCCTCTCATCATCTTGATGATCTGGACTCTGGCTCCGTTCCTCGTGACCTTGTCGGTCTCGTTCAAGGAACGCGCAGCGGTCTTCGCTGACCCCGGTTTGATCCCGTCCAACCCCAATCTCGAGGCATACCGGGAAGTTCTCTCCAGCGACAGTTTCACGACCTCATTGGTCAATAGTCTCGTCGTCGGGGCCGGAACCACTTTGTTGACGCTGGCCATCGGGATCCCGGCTGCCTACGCGTTCGCGCGCTTCAAGTTCCGGGGCAGGCACTTGCTGCTCTTGTTCACCCTTCTCCCTCGACTGGTGCCGAGCCTCGGACTCATGATCCCCATCTATCGCCTCGCGGTTGCTGCCGGGTTGCTCGACAAGCGCTTGACCCTCATCATCGTCTATACCGGCATGCTCCTACCGTTGGCGGTGTGGCTTACTGTCGGGTTCTTCCAACAGATACCCCGCGAGATCGAAGAGGCCGCCAGCGTCGATGG
>CAZPIZ010000397.1:0-1812 GCA_964586615.1 uncultured Acidimicrobiaceae bacterium
GTGTCCACCAGTTCTCCAATCCGACCGGCACGACGGTGCGCTGGCTGGAGACCCAATCCCCCCAGCCGCCAGGGCGGCATTCATACCGGTTCGCCCGGGATTGGACCTATCTGACCGATCTGACAAAGGAGCGATGAGATGACCGGAGCAATAGTCGTCGTCGGCGGAACCTCGGGGTTGGGCAAGGAGGTGGCCCGCCACTACGCCTCGACGGGACACGAAGTAGTCCTTTCGGGGCGCGAGGCCACACGCTCCCGATCGATCGCCGAGGAGGTCGGTGGAAACACGACCGGTATCGCCCTCGACCTGACCAATCCCAAGGAGCTGGCCGGCGCCCTCGCCGGGGTGGGGGCGGTCAGACATCTGGTGCTCGCCGCCATCGAGCGGGACAACAACACGGTCAAGGACTACAACATCGACGCCGCCATCGGACTGGTCGTGTCAAAACTGGTCGGATACTCGGAAGTGATCCACACCCTCTCCGACCGGCTCACGGAGGACAGTTCCATCGTCTTGTTCGGAGGACAGGCCCGCGAGCGGCCCTACCCCGGTTCGACCACTGTGACCACAATCAACGGCGGGATCACGTCGATGGTTAAGACCTTGGCGCTCCAGCTCGCACCGACCCGGGTCAACGCTATCCACCCCGGGATCGTCGGTGACAGCCCCTACTGGGAAGGAAAGAACGTCGACGGTGTCATTGCCCGCACTCCCGGCGGCAGGCTCGCCACGATGCAAGACATCACCGGGGCGGTGGTCTTCCTGCTCGAGAACCGTGGCACCAATGGCGTCAACCTCAACGTCGACGGCGGATGGATGCTGACCTAGCAGAAGTTTCTACGTTGTACGTTCTACGTTCGAACCTTGGATGAGGACCTGACGTAGAACGTAAAGCGTCAAACGCTTCTAGACGCTGGCGGTTGATTCCCTGACGATGAGCCTGGGCTCCAGAGACAGATCCGATGGCGATTCGCCATCTAGAAGCTGGCGAACCATCTCACCGGCGGCTCTACCGACTTCGAGGCTTGGATAGCGAACCGTGGTCAGCGGCGGGCAGAGCTGGTCGACCATCGGCAGATCGTTGTAGCCGGCCAGCGAAACATCCTCTGGAACTCTCAACCCGGCGGCCCGAAGCTGAGAAAGCGCTCCCACCGCGATGTTGTCGTTGTGAGCGAAGACGGCGGTCGGGAGCTGACCGGACCGTTCTAGCAACGCCTGCATGAGCCGCTCCCCGTCACCGATCTTGGGGAAGTCGGCCCGGCCTGGCAATATGACCTCGGTCATACCGGTCGCATGGCAAACCTCGGTAAACCCTTCTGCCCGTCGAGGAAAGTTGCCTACGTCCACCGGGCCATGGAGCTGGGCGACGAGCTTGTGTCCGAGCTGGTGGAAGTGCTCGGCGACGAGCTGACCACCCCGGCGATCATCATGAATGACTTGGGGCAGCACCGTCCGGTTCATCGGCCGGGCGGCGATCACCACCGGAACCAGCTTCCCGGCCGATTCGAGGATGGCCTGGTCGCCGGTCCGGGCCGCTATCACCACGATGGCATCGACCCGACGGCTCAACATATGGTCGAGGATGATGACGAAGCGTTCGTGGTCGTCCTGGGTCTCGGCGATCAGCGGAAGCATCCCCGCCATCTCGAAGGCGCCGGTGAGGCCGTGGATGATCGGAGTCACAAAGTTGTTGCCCAGATCGGCCGCGACCACTCCGACAGTGGCGGTCCGGCCGTTACGAAGCCCGCGGGCGATCAGATCGGGCCGGTAGCCGAGCCGGGCGGCAGCGTCCATGATCAGGCGGCGGGTGGG
>CAZPIZ010000398.1:0-1806 GCA_964586615.1 uncultured Acidimicrobiaceae bacterium
GCGTTCACCATTCTCACCATCCTCCCGTTCGTGTTGGTTTACACGCGAATCGAGCGGTACGTGGTCGCAGGGCTGACCTCCGGGTCCTCTAAGTAGAGATCGTGGCCACTGTCGTTGTTTCGGAGTTCCTCGGTGAACCCTTTCTCGAGCAGCTGCGCAATCACCATGCCGTTATCTACGACCCTGACCTGTATGGCGACCGACCCTCCTTGTTGGCTGCTGTAGGCGACGCTCAGGCGGTCCTGATTCGCAATCGAACCCGGATCGATCAGGAGTTCGTCAATGTCGCCTCTGAACTGAAGGTGGTCGGCCGACTCGGAGTAGGCCTTGACAACATCGACCAGGAGGCATGTGCTCGGGCTGGGATCCTGGTCAAACCTGCGGTCGGAGCCAACGCGATCTCGGTTGCCGAGTACGTGATGGGCGCCATGCTGGTCTTGCTGCGACCGGTGTTCGGAATGACCGGATCAATGGTCTCCGGGCATTGGCCCCGCCAGGGTCACGCATTCGGAAATGAGGCCTTCGGGAAGACTCTGGGCCTGCTCGGGTTCGGTGCGATCGCTCGACACGTTGCCAAACGGGCGGCCGCCTTCGACATGGTCGTCATCGCCCACGATCCCTTCATCCCCGAGACCGATCCGGTGTGGGCACACACCGAACGGGTCTCTTTCGAAAACCTCTTCCGAAGGGCGGATGTTCTCAGCGTCCACACACCTCTAACCGACGACACTCGAAATATGGTTGGCAACGAGACGATCGGACTCATGAAACCGACCGCAGTCCTCATCAATACCTCCCGAGGAGGAACCGTGGACGAGACAGCTCTCGCCACCGCCCTCCGCGACGGGAAGATCGCGGGAGCAGCCCTGGACGTGTTCGCCGTCGAACCCCTCGGATCAGAGCCGGCATCGCGATTTGCCGGGCTTGAGAACCTATTGCTAACCCCGCATGTGGCCGGGAATACCAATGAGTCGGTGGACCGGGTGGCGGAGGTAACCGTCGCCAGGGTCCTGGAGGCCCTGGGAAACTAGTTCAGCGGGTCCAAAGGTCGGCGTACTGCGCGCGCACCGACGAGACCCCGGCAGCCACCAGCTTCACATCGTTGGTAGGGGTGATGAGGGTGCAACCCTTTTCGACCAGCATCGAGGCGTAGGCAGGGGTCGGAGTTACAGCTCCCCAATGCTTGCCGTGCTTGCGACATGCAGCCGCTACCCGGTCGATGGCCGCAATGCATTTCTCGTTGTTGATGTCGCCGATGACGCCCAGGGCCTGACTCAAGTCGGACGGGCCGACAAAGAGCAGGTCGACACCGTCGATGGCGGCAATCTCATCAACTTCTTCAACTGCCGATGCGGTCTCAATCATCAATGCGACGAACGAGTCACGGTTGTGGCGCTCGGCGAACTCAGCCATTGGGATCGACCCGAAGCCACCGTCGTATCCGAGCGGGTTCATGCCCCGATGTCCGCGGGGAGCAAACTTCGACCACTTGACAATCTCCTCGGCGTGTGCAGCCGATGTGATCTGGGCAGCCATGATGCCGGTAGCACCGCTCTCGAAGCAACGCGTCACAGTGGCGTAATCGGTGGGCGGGATCCGGACGAAACAATCGAGGCCATGAGCTCGTCCTGCCATGGCTGCGAGCTCAATGTCGGCAACGGTCAATCCACCGTGCTCGACATCGATCCAGAATCCATCGAAGCCACCTTGCATTCCGATGTATTGGATGATGTTGGGGTGGAACATCCGCCCGACCGCAAAGAGGATCAGCCGCTCTCCGGCCTGCAGCCGGTGCTTGATTAGATC
>CAZPIZ010000399.1:0-1804 GCA_964586615.1 uncultured Acidimicrobiaceae bacterium
TCGTCGTCCTAATCGTCGTCATCCTCGACGTCATCGTCATCGTCGTCGTCGTCATCGTCATCGTCCTCGACGAGTGCGATCAGCAGATCGCGGACACTGATGATGCCAAGCAACGCCCCGTCCTCGACGACAGGAAGGTGGCGATAGCCGGATTCGGCCAGCCACTCGGCTGCCTCCCAAACGTCGAACTCGGGCGAGAAGATGTCGGGCTCCCGGCTCATGAAGGACGAGACCGGCACCTGATCGAGATCGACGCCGCTAGCCATCGCCCTCACCAGATCCCGCTCAGTGATCAAACCCAACAACTTCATGCCCTCGACCACGCCTAATGAACCGTGGCCTCTCTCGTGCATGGCGGCGGCGGCCTCGCGGAGCGATGTTGCCGGACCGCACACACGAGCAGCGGTCCCGACGAGTTCACGAAGGATCATGGGTAAACGGTAATGCGTTATGCAGGGCGCGTGGTGCGTCGACCCAGACAAGAACCCTGAATACCCGCCGAGGCGGGTTCTAGATCAGGTCTTGTTCGCGTATTCCGAACGAGGGGTGGCGAAGCCTGCACAGAGCAAGCTTCTCCAACTGGCGGATTCGCTCCCGGGTGAGGTTGAACTCCTCACCGATCTCCTCGAGAGTTCGGGGGACACCGTCGTAGAAGCCATAACGAAGAGCAAGGATCCTGCCTTCCCGCAGTGGAAGACGCTCGATCGAACGTCGCAGCGAGTCGGCCACATCCAGTTCCTCGGTCATCTGGACCGGGTCGGCGGCATCCTCGTCCTCGATGAAGTCTCCGAGTTGAGCGCCATCTTCACCCACTGGCTGTTCGAGCGAAACGGTGTCCGCTACACCAAGAGCCAGCTCCACCTTGTCCACCGTCACGCCTGCCTCTTCGGCGATCTCCTCCGGACGGGGATCCCGGCCAAGCTCAGCCTTGAGGCTTGCCTGGGCAGCCCGCACCGCGGCCAGCGTGTCGTGCAGATGTACCGGAATCCGGACGGTGCGCGACTTATCGGCAATGGCACGGGTTATGGCCTGACGAATCCACCAGGTCGCATAGGTGGAGAACTTGAAGCCCTTCCGCCAGTCGAACTTCTCGACTGCACGGATCAGGCCGAGGTTGCCTTCCTGGATCAAATCGAGGAAATCGATACCGGAGGTATTGGCGTAGCGGCGGGCATTAGCCACCACCAGTCGGAGGTTGGCGGTAAGGAAGGCGTCCTTGGCCTCGCGGCCCTGGCGTTCCTTACGGCGCAGCTCCAGCTCCTCCTTCTTCTCCTTGTATTCACCGCGCGCCAAACGGGCGCCGGCGTCCTCGCCAGTTTCAATCCGCTGAGCAAGCTCGACTTCCTGCTCGGCTGTGAGCAGGTCGTACTCGCCAATAGCGGTTAGGTACTGGCTGACGAGGTCAGTCGTGAGCCGGCCGCGCTCGTCGGTCAATTTGCTTTGGAGACGCTCGCGGCGCGCTTTATCTGTAACGCGGTCGCGAGTCGACTCGGCAGTCGTCATGAGTATCGAATCCTCCATCGGGCGGGTGGGATCGCCCTCTTCCCTGGGCGGTCCACTATGACACAGAAATCATTGTTTGTGAACCCCCCAAAATTGACCGGGAACCCTTTCGGATTTGGTCATTTACATGGGTAGAACGTCGGCTAGGAAAAAGGTATTCCAGTTGGAGGTTTGAGGTTTGAAGCTTCTGAGCGCGGCCGTCTCGTAACTTCGAACCTCGAACCTCAAATCAAACCGCCACACAGCACTAGGTTCACCTCCGATGTCCAATCGCCTTGCCGCGTCCACTTCTCCCTATCTG
>CAZPIZ010000400.1:0-1800 GCA_964586615.1 uncultured Acidimicrobiaceae bacterium
ATCAACCATCCCATCTGGACCGCTCCGAAGTCGAGCCCGATTGAGGATGCCGGCGGAGAGATCCTGTGGAGGCCTGGTACCTATTTCGGGCGAGGATCCTCGAAGGAGCCCGCCGGCGACAACAAAGTGACGTTCTTTCACCGCACCATGGCCGACCTGTTGAACGGCGCTTCGGCTGCCGGTTGGAACCTTCATCGGATGGAGGAGAGAGGCATTAGCCCCGAGCAGGTTCGCAGGATTCCAGACCTCGAGGGCCAGGAGCACATCCCGAGGGTGCTCGGGTTGAGATGGGTGCGAAGGTGACCGGTCCCGGAGTCTGCCTCCTGCTTGTCGATGGCTGGGCCTGACGTGGAAACCGCCCGATCTACCCTCTTTGCGAGGCTGTTCGGGATTGCAGTGATTGCCCATGTGGTTGGGAACTGGTCCCAGCCCGACTTCCCAGCGCCAGTCGGTTGGGCCAACCTGGCGGTGGGGCTCGCCGGTCTCTGGCTTTCAACAAGGCCTAGCAGGAAGGTCCTCCTGCTCGCGTCCGGTCTGGTCGTGACTTCGGTGTTGCTAGAGATCCCGGTGACCGGCAACCACTGGCTAGTTGCCGGCCTGGTTGCGGCGGCCATCTTGGCGACTCGAGGAAACCAGGAACGGTGGGTTCCGGCGGCGCGAGTGATCCTCCTCGTCTTCTATAGCTTTGCTGCCTTCGCCAAGCTCAATTCCGGATTCTTCGACCCGACCGTGAGTTGCGCGGTGTTCTACGCCAATCAGTCCCTCGGTGCCGTTGGCCTGCCACTCCTCGATCCGGCCGCGACCGTGTCGCGGGCCATCATCTGGGCGACCGTTGCCATCGAATGCTCGGTTCCCATCGCCCTGATTTGGCGGCGAACCCGTTACATCGGGGTGGTTCTCGGGACCGTCTTTCACACCTTCATCTCCTACGACCTCAGCCAGCATTTCTACGACTTCACCGCGGTCCTGATCGCGCTTTTCGTCTTGTTCCTCCCCGATCGCAGCGTCGAACGGATTACCGGGCGATTGGCCAGAGCTGGTGACCGGATGGGACTGGCTGGAACGGCCGTCGTAGGAATGGTCGGAGCCCTGGTCGTCATCGCAGCCACTCCCATGAACCCGACTGTGGCGGTGCTGCTCACCCGAATCGCGTTCTTTTTGTGGGTGGCTCTCAGTATTCCGTGGTTGGTGATCCTGATTGGTGGAAGGTCCGCCGCCGACCGATTGACTTGGAACCCAGGCATCGCTGGCGCCGTCGTCGTTGCCCTTACGCTCCTGAACGGGTTGACTCCGTACACCGAAGTAAAGACCGCGTACTCCTTCAACATGTATGCGAATCTGTTGACCTCCCAAGGGGACTCGAACCACTACTTGATCCAGGCCACGTTCCCGTTGAGAGATGGATATGACGGGTCGGTCGAGATCTTGGATTCATCCGACCAAGGTCTGGTTGCGTATCGAGACGAGGGTTATCTGGTCGCTTACCCGCAACTCCGCAGATACCTCTCCAGCCGACCCGACGTGAGTCTCACCTATCGGCGATTCGGAGAGATCACGGCGCTGCCCACCGTCGCGTCTTTTCCCGAGCTCGTGGACCCGGGTCCGTGGTGGTGGCGATTCTTTCCGCTTCGGGCGATCGACACCATGAATCCCCCACGCTGTCAGGCGGCGTTCCTGGGCGCTCTGTAAAGGGGTGGGGCGCTCCAGTCGGGTTGGGAATGGCCGAACATAACGGAGATGATGAGACCCAAGACTTACCTCGTCGGGGTGGCAGGAGCCTTGATCGGCGTCGTTTTCTTC
>CAZPIZ010000401.1:0-1788 GCA_964586615.1 uncultured Acidimicrobiaceae bacterium
GCACAAGATCGATCTTCTCATCGGCGCGTACGTCAATCAGATCGGGCGCATCCACCGTTTTGAGAGTAGGCAGTTAACGTCGGGCGGTGTCGCAACCCCAGAATCCAAAACCGCGGTCAGCCGCAGATCCCTTCGGGCTCTCGGACCAATTCGTCAACGAAGTAGTAGAGCTTTTCCCCCAGGTGGGAACCGGGATCGGAGCCCCCGGAGTCGATCACCTCTGGGACGACTACAGCCCTGCCGGGGAAGAAGCAGGGGTGGAGTTGGCCCGAAGTTATCGCCGTCGATTCGCCGAGCATCTCAATCACCCGGACCGATGGCAACGACATGCTGCCCGTGTAGGCCACGACTTCCAGCTCGAAGTCGAACACACCTACGACCAAGGGCTGAGGTATCTGAATCTTCGACACACGGCCGGCATTATGGATGCGATCCGCGACATCTTCGATGAGATGAATACCTCGACCGAAGGAGGATGGGAGAACGTCGCTACCCGGCTGGAGACCGTTGACCAGCCTCTGGCAGGGGCGATCGCCACTTTCGAGGAGGGTCGTCAGCGGGGGATCGTGGCGGCCCGCCTTCAAGTCGAATCCACGATCGTGCAAGCCCGCCATCTTTCGGGAACCAACTCGAAGTGGTTGCTCCTGGCCCGGTCGGCCGAGAAAGCCACCAGCCAGGAGGTGGCCGAACGCGTCGCCAAGGCAGTTGACCACGCCCGGGCTGCGATGGGCGACTTCGCCGACTACGTCGAGTCCATCTACATGCCCCACGCCACCGAGGTGAATGGGGTTGGGCCCGAACGCTACGTCGCCTCGGCCGATCGTTTCCTGGGCCTCACGATCGACCCGATCGAGACCTACGAGTGGGGCTGGGAAGAGGTCAACCGACTGCAAGGGGCCATGGTGGAGGCGGCGCGAGGCGTCGATCCGGATGCCTCATTGCCCGAGGTGATCGAGAGGCTCGAGAACGACCCGGCTTATGCCGTCGCTAGCCAGGCCGAGTTTGTCGACTTCATCCAGGGCATCCAGGACCGCGCCCTGGGCCGCCTCGACGGCCTGCATTTCGATGTAGCCGCGGAGATACGGGCGGTAACGGTCAACCTGGTCCCGCCAGGCTCTGCCCTCGGTGCCTACTACCTGCCGCCCACCGAGGACTTCTCAAGACCCGGGAGCATCTGGTATTCGTTCGGCGAAAAGCAGCAGTTGCCTTTGTGGTCCGAGGTCTCGACGGCTTATCACGAAGGATTCCCCGGACATCACCTCCAGATCGGGACCGTGATGACCCTCCAAGAAAACCTTTCTCGCGCTCACCGTCTCCTGATCTGGTATTCGGGGTTCGGAGAAGGCTGGGCCCTGTACACCGAACGATTGATGGATGAGCTCGGTTACTTTGACGAACCCCAGTATCTCTTGGGCATGCTCGCCTCACAGCAAATGAGAGCGTGCCGGGTGGTGATCGATATAGGTTCCCATCTCGGCCTTCGGATTCCGGACACTGCCCTGGTGGCTCCCGGCGAGACTTGGAGCTACGACTCGGCTGTCGAAACCCTCCACCGGGTGGCGGGAATCTCGCTGGACGTCTCACATTCAGAGGTCAAGCGATATCTGGGTTGGCCCGGACAAGCCATCTCCTACAAGGTGGGGGAGCGTGAGATCCTCGGGATCCGCCAGGATGCCCAACGGACGGAAGGCTCCTCGTTCAACCTCAAGGAGTTCCACCGCACCCTCCTCGGCTGGGGCGATGTAAGACTGGACTACCTGGCCGAGATCACAGCTCAAACGTAGGGTG
>CAZPIZ010000402.1:0-1785 GCA_964586615.1 uncultured Acidimicrobiaceae bacterium
CTTAGCCCAGGTCTTCCTTCTTCTTGATTCCCGACCCGACCATCATCCGGCCTTCCTTTGTCGCGTAATCAGGCCGATCACACGGTCGGAGACCTCGGATATCGGCACCTCTTCGGTGCTGAGACCGGCTCGGCTGGTCAGCTCGGCGTTACCCGCAGCGACGCCTTTGGGCCCGACCGTGACCCGGTATGGAATTCCGATCAGCTCGACGTCGGCAAACTTCACACCGGGTCGCTCGTTGCGGTCGTCGAGCAACACCTCGACCCCGGCTGTGGCCAGAGCTTCGTAGAGAGCCACTCCGGCGGTAAGGGTTGATTCATCGTCGACCCGTAGGACCGTCACGACCACCTCGTAGGGAGCGATCGAGACCGGCCAGATGATGCCCTTGTCGTCATGGCAGGCCTCGACGACAGCAGCGATCGATCGCTCCACTCCGATGCCGTAGGAACCCATCACTATCGGATGAGAATCGCCGGTCTCGTCTTGAACGTAGGCACCCATGGCCTCGGAATACCTGGTTCCGAGTTTGAAGATATGCCCAACCTCGATGCCCTTCCACAGGTCCAGCGGGGTTCCGCATTGAGAGCAGGGCTCTCCTTCTCGGACGGTCCGCAGCGAAGCCCATTTCGTGACCTCGATGTCCCGATCGATGTCGACGCCGCGGTAGTGCCAGTCGTCACGGTTGGCGCCGGTGACCAGGTTGGTCCGATCCCTCAATTCCTCATCGACGATGATCGGAATGTCAGAGACTCCTACCGCGCCCAGGCTCCCGGGAAGGGCACCCAGAGCGGCCTTGATCTCGTCGGCCTGGGCGGCGCGCACGTTGATCGCACCGGTGGCGTCCTTGAGCTTCTGTTCGAGCAGCTCGTGATCGCCTCGCATGACGGCGAGCGTGATTTGACCGTCGAGAACGTAGACAAGGCTCTTGAGCTGGCGCTCCGGGGCGGCGATGTCGGGGAAGGCCCCGGCAAGGGCTGCAATGGTTTTGATCCCGGGAGTCGCGAACTCCTCGGGCTGCTCGGGACCGGGCTGATCGATGACCTTCGGAAGGTTCGACGCAGCCCTCTCGAGGTTGGCTCGATAGTCGCACTTTGGGCAGCTGACGATCCAGTCTTCTCCGGCCGGACTCCGAACCATGAACTCGACCGACTTGGACCCGCCCATTGCGCCGGATGAAGCCTCCACGTCGACCGCATCGACCCCGAAGCGGGTAAAGATCCTCTTATAGGCCGCGTGGTGCTTGTCGAACGCGACATCGAGGCCGTGGAGGTCGATGTCAAGCGAGTACGAGTCCTTCATCGTGAACTCGCGCACTCGCAGCAGCCCCGACTTCGGTCTTGGTTCATCCCTGAACTTGGTCTGGACCTGGTACCAGATCTGGGGCAGATCCCGGTAGGACGAGATCTCGGTGGCGAGGGTGGCAAAAACCTCTTCGTGGGTCATCCCCAGGGCGTTGTCGGCGCCCCTGCGATCTATGAGCCGGAAGAGCTCCTCCCCCATCACTTCCCAACGGCCCGACTTCTTCCAGATCTCAGCCGGATGAAGCGCTGGAAGATGGAACTGCTGACCGCCGATCGCGTCCATTTCCTCCCGGATGATCCGATCGATCTTGGCCCGAACCCGCTGACCGAGTGGAAGCATCGAATAATGACCTGCTGAGAGCTGGCGGATGAACCCTCCCCGAACCAGGAGCTTGTGGCTGATGGCCTCGGCCTCGGCCGGATCGTCGCGGAGTGTGGGAATGAACGCCTGTGACCAACGCATGAACAGCGGAGGGTAACGGGG
>CAZPIZ010000403.1:0-1783 GCA_964586615.1 uncultured Acidimicrobiaceae bacterium
CTAGCGACGTCCCCCAACAACTGCGAGTGTTCGGCGGGGAGTACTGGCGGTCCTTCGATCGGGTCCCGGTGGGTGAACTCGATCCCGGTGTCGATGAGATCTAGACCAAGGTGAGCGGCCAGAGCGATCACGGCCCGATCTCCGTGATGGATCCATTCTCCGCCGAGCTCGACCACGGCTCCGTTATCGAGCCTGGTAGACCACACGCGGCCACCCACCCGATCGCGGGCCTCCAACACCGTGACCTTCCAACCGCTGCCGCTCAGATGATCTGCGGCAGTGAGGCCTGCGAGGCCGGCTCCGACGACTATGACCGAGGGCATGTTCACGACAGTTTCAGATAGATCTGTTTTTCCTCCAGATAGGCCTCGATGCCCCAGGGGCCAAGTTCGCGTCCCACTCCGGATTGTTTGAAGCCACCCCACATCGATTCGGTCGGGGCGGGTTGGGAATCGTTGACCCACACCACTCCGGCTCGCAGCGCCCGCCCGAGACGGAGTGCCTTCTTGACATCGGTGGTCCAGACCGCCGCTGCCAGGCCGAAGGTGCTGTCGTTGGCGATCCGGATGGCATCGTCCTCATCGTTGAAGGGAATTACCGACATAACCGGTCCAAAGATCTCCTCGCGAGCGATCTGCATCTCGTTGTCGACATCGGCGAAGATCGTCGGTGGCACGAAGTAGCCATCCGACAGTTCCGGGGAGGCGGGCCGTTCTCCCTTGAAGGCCAGGCGGGCTCCACCGGTCTGACCTGCTTCGACGTAGGAGAGAACTTTGTCTCGATGTTCTGAGGAGATCAGGGGACCCATGGTGGTCTCCGGGTCAAATCCGCTACCGACCCTGATCGCCGCCGCCGCCTTCGTAAGAGCTTCCAACGCCCGGTCGTAGATCGACCTTTCGACCAGGACCCGGCTTCCGGCCGAGCAGACTTCGCCTTGATTGCCGAAGAGCCCAAGCGAAGAGCCGGCGATGGCCGCGTCGAAATCGGCGTCGGCGAAAACCAGGTTGGGGGATTTGCCCCCGAGTTCGAGCGTGACCCGTTTGAGGGTGTCGGCAGCCTCCCTCGTGATGGTCTTTCCCACCTCGACCGAGCCGGTGAACGAGATCTTGTCGACCCCTGGATGGCGAACCAGAGCGGCGCCGGTGTTTCCCTGCCCCGTGAGAACGTTGAATACCCCGGCCGGAAGACCGGCCTCCTCCAGAACCGATGCAAGCTCGAGGGCGGTGAGTGGGGTTTGCTCGGCGGGCTTAAGAATGGCGGTGCAGCCCGCCGCCAGGGCCGGTGCCACCTTCTGGCTCGCCATCAAAATCGGATAGTTCCAGGGCGTAATGAGAGCAGCGACGCCTACCGGCTCCTTGATAACGAGGCTCAACGCCTCAGGGCCGATCGGGGGGATCGAGCCCATCACCTTGGTGGCCCAACCTGCGTAGTACTCGAACATGAAGGCGGCTTCTTCGACGTCGTACTGGGCGTCGGCCAGAGTTTTTCCGTTGTCGCGAACTTCGAGCTCGGCCAGTTCATCTCGACGTCGGCGCAGGATTGCAGCTGCATTGAAGAGGATGGCGGCGCGGTCGCGGGGCGAGGAATCAGGTCCCCACGGTCCCTTGTCAAACGCCCGCCTTGCCGCCGCCACCGCCTTATCGACATCGCCCGAGCGGGCCTCGGCTACCTGGGTAATGATTTGCCCGGTGGCGGGGTCATACGTGGCGAAGCTCTTGCCCTCGGCCGGGTCTACCCACGTCCCGTCGATGTAGAGCTGTTTCATGTCCTCTCTCATTTAGTC
>CAZPIZ010000404.1:0-1782 GCA_964586615.1 uncultured Acidimicrobiaceae bacterium
GAAGCAACCTCGAAACACTTCAACACGCGACCGTTGTGATCGCATATGCCGTGGGGGGACCAACCCACGGATTCCGAAGCTCGGTGGTCCGAGTCGGAGTCGCCACCTTCCTTCTATCGAAGGGAGCGGCGCCCCTTACGGCCAGTCGGCCGGCGCCGCTCAGCGCTCGGCCACCTCCAGAGTCCCAAAAGCTTTACCCAATGCGGACCACCTCCTTTCTCTGTTACCGGGATTCTGCCACGGCTTCAGAAAAATGTGGGATCCTTTTACGTTCTACGTAAAAGGATCTCCTCAGGCCGTATCGAAGTAGGTCTCGCGGGACGGGCCGAGATCATCGTCTGCCGACTCGAGGGTGATCCAGATCCGGGGGTAATCGGCCCGCCGGACCCCGGCGAAGGCCGTGACCCGACCGGAGCCGTTGAAGGTACCGGCCGAGATGTGACGACCATCGGGAGTGGTGAGCCAGATCTCGTAATAGAAGCCGGACGGGGCGTCCTCGATCCCGACGATGTCCAGGACCATCCGGGTGCCCCGGGCGGTTGACCAACCACGGATGACGGCGCTGGCTTCCGGAGCCTCGGCAGTTGTCACAAGGCTCATCTCCCAATCGGCTGTCAGGGTGCGGGTGGCAAAGAGGGTCCCGGCAACTGCGATCAGCATTGTTACCGCCACGCCTGCGAAGAGAACAGTCCTCTGGCGCTCGGGCTGGCTCTCTTGGTGCTCTCCCCGAACCATCCCCACGATCCTGTCGGCCAGATCGGCCGGCGGCTCCTCCCAGAGGCTCTGGCTGGAAAGCGTCGACCTCATCTTGGCCCACATCGGCTGTTCCGAGCGACAGAGCCGACAGGTCGCCAGGTGCTGGTGGACGGGTCCGATATCAGATCCGGACAGCATGGCTGCACGGGCTTCTTCGCACGTCATGCCGTGGCCTCCCGAATATGGGACAGCATGGTGGCAAGGCGGCGATGAGCCCGATGGGCACGACTCTTGACCGTGCCGACGGGGACACCAAGCCGGGCGGCGGTCTCTTCGTGTGTGAGACCGAGGAAGAAGGTGGATTCGACGACGGCACGCTCCTCGGCGCTTAGTTGGTCGACCGCATTTCGAACCTCCCACGCCTCCCACATGCTCTCGAAGGACGGGGGAAGGGCAACAATGTCGGGCTCGTCGACCCGATCGACCCGATGGCGACGTTCCCGGCGGTAGACGTCAACGGCAGCCCGCCGGGCGATGGCATAAAGCCATGGAGCCGGGTCTCTTTGCAGATCAAAGGATTCGGCCGCTCGCCAGGCCTTTAGGAAGGTCTGCTGAGCGGCATCCTCGGCAAGGGTCCGATCGCCTAGAGCCCGCAGGCAAACACTGAAAACAGCCCGTCCGTACTGCTGATAAAGGGCTCTAACCGCCTCGGCGTCACCGGCGGCCAGCCTTTTCATCATGCGGGCGGAGTCCATCGCTCCTACCTACGCAACCAGGTAGAGGATCGGTTCGTCAGATGTCGAGCAACCCGACGATGCTTTCGATGAGGTCCCCAATTGCGCCTCCAGTACGGTTCAGGGCCCACCAGATCACGATAACCATGAAGACCATGACGACGGCCGTGATAACCCCTCTCCGCCGGTAGAACTCCTTCTCGGCCTCGTTCTCGAGATAAGAACGCCCGGCCACAAAACCGTTCGACCCGCTTTGGGGCACAGCGGGCGCCGCCTGCCGCGTGACAACCATTTTGGCCTTCGGTTTTGGGATCTGGACCTTCGGTTTTGGGATCTGGACCTTCGGTTTTGG
>CAZPIZ010000405.1:0-1774 GCA_964586615.1 uncultured Acidimicrobiaceae bacterium
TCGTGTCACTCACGGTTCCGGCCGCCGTGGGTATGGCCGTGCTTCGATACCGCTTGTACGACCTCGGCCGCCTGTTCAAGCGGACCGCTACCTACACGGCGGTAGCCGTGGTCCTGCTCGGCGTCTATTGGGCTGGAATCCTGGGCCTGCAGGCGGTTCTCGGCGCCGACGACTCGCTGTCGGTGGCGGCCTCGACTCTGGCGGCGGCCGCTTTGTTCAGCCCGGTCCGTTCCAGGATCCAGGCTCTAATCGATCGTCGGTTCGACCGGGCCCGCTACGACGCCGCCAAGGTGGTCGACGAATTCTCCTCACGTCTGAGTCAGCAGGTCGACCTCGACGAGTTGAACCTCGACCTGGCGGGGGTTGTGGGGAGCACCTTGCGACCGACCGCCGTCTCGGTTTGGGTCCGCCCGACCTAAGACGGCATCGCGGCCAGCCAGCCTGTATGAAGCCCGCCGGGGATCAGCCCAGACGCCTCTTGAAACCGGTGACGGTGAGGACCACGAAGAAAATCGCGACTGCCAGGGCAGCGATGGTGGCGCTGGCGGCTGTGGCGTAGTGGTAGCTGATAAGGAGTCCGCCTCCGACCGCCACGACCCCGAAACCAAAGGCAGACAACATCACCGTCGGCACCCTCCGGGCGACCAGGGCCGCCGTGGCCGGTGGAGCGATCATCAGGCCGAACACCAGCAACGACCCAACCGTCCGGAAGCTGGTAACCACTGCCACCGTCACAAGCGACAGCATGGCGGCATGGGCCAGCTTTGGCATCATCCCGAGAAGTTCTGCCTTGCGCTCGTTGAAGCAGAGTGCGAGAAAGGGTCGATAGAGGATCCCCGATAGAACCAGGGCCAGCAAGGCACCCGCTCCCAGAATGACAAGATCTGACTTGGAGACACCGAGGATGTCTCCAAAGAGAATCCCGGTGAGACTGCCGGTGTAGGAAGACGTTCGCGAGATCAGCACTACGCCCAGGGCAAGCATGCCGACAAAAAGAAGACCGATGGCCGTGTCCTCTGTCAGCCGGGCACGGCGGTGGACCAGATTGATGCCGGCGACCATCGCCGCTGCCGAGATCACCGCACCGAGAATCAGGTCGAATCCGAACAGGACCGCTATCGCAACTCCGGGCAGCACTCCGTGCGCAAGCGCATCACCGATGAAGGCGAGGCCCCGCAGAACGACCCACGTGCCGACGACCGAGGACACCAGGACGGCCAGGATCCCCGCCACCAGCGCGCGTTGTTGGAACCCGAGAGCGAAAGGTTCTGTCAGCCACTCCATCTGCAGTGTCCTACTAGCCGAGAGCGCCGGCGATGGCGGTGGCGTTGTAGACGAGCATCTCGAGATAGGTGCCGGTCGCCGAACCGGGCTCGCCGAGGGCGTCGCTGATCAGTTCCACCACGGCGATGTCTGTGCCGGTTTCCTCGGCCAGAATCTCGGCCAGAGCCGGGCTGGCGGTGTTTTCGACGAAGATGGCCGGAACGTTATTGGTGACGATCGTCTCCACCAAAGCGGCGATTTCGGCGGAAGAAGGCTCGGCCAGGGTGCTCCCGCCGGGAATGATTGTGCCGATGACTTCGAAGTCGTAGCGGTCGGCGAAGTACGCGAAAGCGTCGTGGTTGGTCACCAACAACCTGCGCTCGCTCGGGATCGGGTCGAGAATCGCCACGATCCCTGCCTGAGTCGCATCGATCTCTGCCTGGTATTCGGTGGCCCGATCCGCAGCTTCAGGTACTCCCGCAGTCACCAGCCACAAGCTGATGATGTCAAC
>CAZPIZ010000406.1:0-1768 GCA_964586615.1 uncultured Acidimicrobiaceae bacterium
CACGGTTACGTCGGCGCCGTAGTACCTGCGGATTGTGTCTTCGGTAAGCACGATGGCGGCCTCACCGACAGCCACAATCCGCCCGCCGGCCATCAACGCCAGACGATCGCAGAACTGGGCTGCAAGGGTCAGATCGTGCAGGACCGTGATCACTGTTAGACCGCGGGCCCGTCGAAGCAACTCCACCTGTTCGAGGGCCCCGACCCGATGACCTACGTCGAGGGCCGAGGTGGGTTCGTCGAGAAGGAGAACAGGCGCCTCCTGGGCGAGAGCCCTGGCCAGGACCACACGCTGCAACTCGCCGCCCGACATTGTTTCTAGCCTGCGCCCCGCCAATGGCCCGATCTCCAGATGGGCCATCGCGGCCCGCACCACATCGACATCGTGGGCGCCCTCTCGCTGGAAGTACCCGAGATGCGGGGTACGACCCAGCATCACGTAGTCGATAGCAAGTATGCCGGGGGGAGTCACCGGGGCTTGCGGCACTACGGCGAAGGTACGGGCCCGCTCCCGATTCTTGAGCGAACTGACCGAACGCCCTCCCACCCGAACCTCGCCTTCGACTGGCAGAGCGCCGGCTATGCCGTTGAGTAGGGAGGTCTTGCCCGCCCCGTTGGGGCCGATCAAGCCAAGCCACTCCCCTGACTCCACCTCGAGGTCGATGGCTTCGAGAATCCGGTTGCCGCCCAGGGTCAAACCGAGACCCGATATGACGACGGCGCTCATGCCGATCTCCGATTGAGACGGAGGACGAGAAGAAAGAATGGAGCTCCTATGAAGGCGGTTACCACCCCGATCGGAAGCTCGCCGGGGGCAACCACCGTTCGGGCGACCACGTCGGCCGCAACCAGGAAGGCGCCACCAACCAGGCACGAGAGCGGAAGGACCCGCCGGTAGCTGACCCCGAAGAGCAACCGGATGGCGTGGGGAACAATGATGCCGACAAAGGCGATGAGCCCCGAGACCGCCACCGCCGCGGCCGTGCCGAGGGTCGCGGCCAGCACCACCCAGATCCTGACCCTCGACGGATTGATACCAAGGGCGGCGGTCTCCTGATCGTCGAGGGCCATCACGTCCAACAAGCGCCGGTGGAGGAGGATCACCACGCCGGCCGCTATCGCGTAGGGAGCTGCGGTTCTCACTTCCGACCATCCAGTCGTGGACAATCTGCCGAGAAGCCATGAATAGAGGCTGCGAAGATCTATCTCTGACCGATGTTGTAGATAGGTTTGCACAGCGGTGAAGAACGACGTGACGGCTACACCCGCGACAACCAGGGTGACGGTCGATCGGCCTCCAACGCTCCGACCGAGGGTGTAAGTGGCGCCCACAGCCAGCAACGCTCCGATGAAGGCCGCAATTGGAAGGATCGGACCTCCGCCCCCGTTCTGAGAAAAGGCGATGGTGGCCCCAAGGCCGGCGCCGGCTGCCACCCCGAGCAGAAAGGGATCCGCCAGGGGGTTTCGAAATACCCCTTGATAGGCGGCGCCCGCCATGGCCAGGGTGGCACCTACCAGCGCTCCCAGAACCACCCGTGGAAAACGGATCTGCCACAGAATGGCGGCCTCACGGCTGGTCAATCCCGAGCTGAGGTCTACCCCGGGCAAGCGGCTGATGAGCTCGGCCATGGCCCCACCGGGAGAGATCGACACGGGCCCAACCAGAATCCCCAGCATCACCGCCGCCAGAAGCAACCCGGCCGCCAGAACCAGCACAAGCGGGCGGAGCCGGGTCGAGATCTCGACGACCGCAACCGGTTCAGTGTTGG
>CAZPIZ010000407.1:0-1749 GCA_964586615.1 uncultured Acidimicrobiaceae bacterium
AGCGAGGAGTCGCGGGCCCGTTTCCAGAAGGAACATGGCGTCAAGCGGGTGGCCGGCTCGCTGGAGGAGATGCTTTCCGACCCGGAGGTCGAAGGTGTGCTGGTGACCACCCCCAATGATGCCCACAAGCCGGTGATCCTCGGAGCGCTGGCGGCGGGCAAGGCCGTGTACACCGACAAGCCCATCGCCCACTCCCTGGAGGACGCGGTCGAGATCAAGCAAGCGGTTGAGCGAGACCAACGTGTCTTCTCGATCGGGCACAGCGCCCGCAGGATCTCGGGGCACCGGGCGATGAAGGACTGGATCGACTCCGGCAGGCTCGGCGGCATCTCGACGGCTGAGGCCCACTTCACGACCCGCCGGGGCTTCGCCTTGACTCCGGAATCCTGGCGTTACTTCGCCGGCAACAGTCCCGGCGGCTCTCTGATCCAGCTCGGGGTACACAACACCGACACCCTGCAATTCCTTTTGGGTCCGGTCCGGTCCGGTCGGTTTCGGCTCATGCCCGGAAGTTGTACATCGATGCCGAAGTGCCCGACACCGTGATGGTGCTGATGGAATTCGAATCGGGCGCGCTTGGAACCCTCGCCATCGGATGGGCGGCCCCTGCGCTCTATCAGATGCGTCTCTACGGCACCGAGGCCAACCTCTTTTTCTACCTCGATCTCGGGTTCTGGGATCGGTCAGATGTGGTCGACTCCAGTTCACGGCTCGAAGTACAGCCCCGCGGCAAGGCCCAGCGAACCGATGTGGAACTCCCTACCACAGACATGTTCAAGGAACAGATCGAGGAGTTTGCCCTCGCCATTCGCGGTCAGGCGACGATCGGGGTCACCCTCGAAGATTCGATCCGGCCCTGGCCGTGGTGATGGCAGCCGTCGAATCATCCGATCGGGGTGGAGCCCCGGTGGCGCCCGCCGAGCTCGTCATCCGGGCAGAGTCGTCGGGTTCCTGAGCGTGGCCGGTACTTCTCCCACATCCGATAGATGATGACCGGCACCAAACCATGAAGGGGCGCATGTCCCGTATGCGGCGGCTGGTCGTGGTCGACATCACCCCGCTGCAAGAGTCGCGCGACTTTCGGTATCTCTACCTAGGGCAGATGGCGGCTTTCCTCGCCCGCGAGCTGACGGTGGTGGCGGTCCCGTACCAGGCGTTCATCCTCACCGGCTCCTCTCTGGTGGTTGGTTCATTGGGTTTGGCCCAGCTTGTACCGGGTCTGGCGGTGGCGCTGCTGGGCGGTGCCTTCTTTGACGCATTCGACCGCAAGAAGCTCATGTGGGTGAGCCAGGCTCTGCAAGCGGTCGTCGCCGCCGGGTTGATGGTGAACGCCGCAATGCCCTCACCATCACTGTGGCCGCTCTTCGTTCTATCCGGGCTCAATGCCGGGCTTTCTTCGATCGACACATCAACGAGGATTGCGGCAACCCCATCCATGGTGAGTCGTGAGTTGCTGCCGGCTGCGCTGGCCCTCAATCAAACGATGGCCACCCTGGGGGGCGCGGCCGGGCCTGCCCTGGCCGGTGTGCTGATAGCCCAGTTCGGTCTGTCGTTCAGCTTCGCTTTGGAAGCGGTGATATTTCTGCTGGCGGCCCTGTCTGTCATAGGCATCCGCTCGCTCCCCAAGGTCGATGGGAAAGCAGCCCTCGGTCTGCGCTCGGTCGCCGATGGGTTGCGGTACATCAAGGGCCAGCGGCGGATCACGTCGACCTTTGTGATCGACCTCAACGCCATGATCTTTGCGATGCC
>CAZPIZ010000408.1:0-1747 GCA_964586615.1 uncultured Acidimicrobiaceae bacterium
GTATGATAACTCCGGTGATACAGGTGGCTTTTCAACTCCCCAATGAGGACCTCAGGGCCATCGACGCCCTGGTACCCGATCAGTTTCCTTCCCGGGCCGAGGCTCTCCGCAGCGCAGTGAGGCTGTGGCTCAAGCAAATAGAGGAGCAAAGGATCGATGCCGCTCTGACCGCCGGCTACGACCTCCTGCCTACGGGCGGGGAGGAGAAGGAGTGGGCCGAAATCAGCGCCGAGGCCCTGGCCGGGGTTCATCTGGACTGGTGATGCCGCCAGATCAATCGCAAGGCTCAAAGGTCCCACGTCGGGGTGACATCTGGTACGCCCGCCTCGACAAGGTCAGGCCGGTGGTGGTGATGCATCGTGACTTTGCCGGTCGGAGTCTCGGCGCGGTTCTAGTGGCGCCGCTGACAACCACCATCCGAGACATCCCGACTGCGGTACGGCTGGGCACCGCCCATGGTCTCGACAGGGAATGTATGGCCTCTCTCGATAATCTCACTCTCCTGAGCCGTGATCGCCTTGAACAACGACTTGGCCAACTAAACGAATCGACCATGAACGAACTGTGCCGGGCTCTCGGCATCGCTGTGGGATGCACCTGGAGCGGGTAAGAGTCGAGCACCCAGCCGCGATACGGGTTGGGCTTCTCTACCGTTCCATCAATGACCATCCCAAAACGGGTCGCGGTCGGTGGGCTTCTCAATTGGGCACGGCGTCGCCGCTTTCCGACCCTGCTCCTCCTCACTGGCGGCCTGTTTGCGCTTGATCTGGTGGTCCCCGACTTCATTCCTTTCATCGACGAGTTGCTACTCGGACTGGCCACGCTGATCCTGGCCCGCTGGAAGGATCGCCGCCAGGTCGTAGCTCCCGACCAAATAGATCTCCGGTAGGTTCGGATAGCTCATGAGGATCGCAACCTGGAATGTCAACTCGCTCAAGGCTCGCCTGCCGGCGGTCGAGCAATGGCTCGCCCGGGCCTCGCCCGACGTGCTGCTGATGCAGGAGACCAAGCTGGCCAACGAGCAGGTGCCCGAGCTTCCCTTCCAAGCGGCCGGTTACGAAGTCGCCCACCACGGCGAGGGCCGCTGGAACGGGGTCGCCATCGCCAGCCGGGTGGGCATCTCCGATCTGGTGACCAACTTCGGCGACGGACCCGTCCGCGACAGCCGGCTGGGGTCGGGTGGTACGGCCGAGGACGATTTCAACCCGTTCGACGAGGCCCGCATGCTGAGCGCCATCTGCGGTGGTATCCGGTTCGTCAGTCTCTACGCCCCCAACGGTCGCGTGGTCGGCTCACCGTTCTACGAAGGCAAACTCCTCTGGTTCGAACGGCTTGATCGCTGGCTGGTCGAGACCCGGTCTCCCGACGAGCCGCTCGTGTTAGGTGGCGACCTCAACGCCACTCCCGCCGATGAAGACGTCTGGGAACCCGCCGCCGCCCACGGCGGAACCCATGTCTCCGAACCGGAGCGAGCCGCTCTCGCCCGGCTGCGAGAGTGGGGCCTGGTCGATGCTTTCCGGATCCATCAGCCCGGGGCCGGTCGTTTCTCCTGGTGGGACTACCGGGCGGGGATGTTCCACAAGAACCATGGGATGCGGATCGACCTGGTCTACGTGACCCGACCGGTGGCCGAGAGAACGGTGTGGGCGGAGATCGACCGCGAGGCCCGCAAGGGCCCGCCCACACCCTCCGATCACGCCCCCGTGGTTGTAGACCTCGACCAGCCGGGCGCAGCCTTCGATGCCGG
>CAZPIZ010000409.1:0-1737 GCA_964586615.1 uncultured Acidimicrobiaceae bacterium
GCCTGGTGGCTCGGTCATCGGAACGCAGGGCGCCACTCGTTCGGATAGCGTCCACGGCTCCAACGTTCGAACTCGGGGAGGATCTTGTGACCACAAACGCCGATCTTCATCGCCGCCGTGTCGATGCGATTCCCCGTGGAATCGGCACCAGCTTTCCGATCTACGTCGATCGGGCTCGCAATGCCGAGCTCTGGGATGTCGAGGGTCGCCGCTACGTGGACTTTGCCGGGGGGATCGCCGTGCTCAACACGGGTCATCTTCACCCCCGGGTACAGGCGGCGGTGGCAGGTCAACTCGAGCGGTTCAGCCATACCTGTTTCATGGTCGCTCCCTATGAGACGGCGGTCGAACTCGCCGAGAAACTCAACCGTTTGGCGCCGGGTCCATCTCCCAAGAAGACCGCTTTCTTCAATTCGGGGGCGGAGGCCGTGGAGAACGCGGTCAAGGTCGCCCGGTATTACACCGGCCGGTCAGGAATCATCGCCTTCTCGGGCGGTTTTCACGGGCGGACCCTCATGACCCTGGCACTCACCGGCAAGGTCCATCCCTACAAGGCTGGCTTCGGACCGTTTCCGGCCGATGTCTATCACGCCCCCTACCCGTACCCGTACCGCGGTGTGAGTGCGGCCGATGCGATCGCAGGAATCGAGCGCATCTTCAAGGACGACATCGAGCCGGAGCGAGTGGCTGCGATCGTGGTCGAACCTGTGTTGGGCGAGGGTGGTTACATACCCGCACCGTTCGACTTCATGCGAGAACTACGCGATCTCTGTGATCGGCAGGGGATCGTCCTCGTTGCCGATGAGATCCAGACCGGCTTTGGGCGAACTGGGCGTTGGTTCGCGGTCGAGCACGCCGGTATCGAGCCCGATCTGGTGACGATGGCCAAGTCTTTGGGAGGCGGCTTTCCGATCTCGGCTCTGACCGGCAAGGCCGAGATCATGGACGCCCCCGGACCCGGCGGTCTCGGTGGAACCTATGGCGCCTCGCCCCTGGCATGTGCCGCTGCCCTTGCCGTCATCGACGTCATCGAGGAGGAAGGTCTGATCGACCGGGCTCAATCGATCGGTGGCCACGTTGTCAAGGTCATTGAGGGTCTGGCCGAGACCGATCCCGGGATCGGTGAGGTCAGAGGTCTGGGAGCGATGGTCGGGGTCGAGATGGTGAAGGACGGCAATAGCCGCGAGCCGGATCCAGATCGGACCAAGGCGGTCACGACTGCAGCCCTCGAGGAAGGATTGATCCTGCTGTCCTGCGGCATCTACGGGAACGTTCTTCGAGTGATGGTGCCTCTCACCGCCAGCGATGAGATAGTCGAGGAGGGCCTGGAAGCGCTCAGCCGGGCCCTAAGCCGGGTCTAGGACTCTGTCTCCGAGCGGGTTCGCAAAGACACCTTCGAGGGAGGTGTGGTTAACTCCACTAACCGCAGTCAATACGGGAGGAAAATTGGGCTTCGTTTGGATCATAATCTTTGGGTTGGTTGCTGGCCTGATCGCGAGAGCGGTCGTTCCCGGCAGCGACGCTATGGGCATCCTGTCAACTATCGTGCTTGGCATCGTTGGTAGTTTGATCGGGGGAGTGCTGGCGGTGCTCTTCACCAGTGAAACCTTCGACGGATACACGCCCGCCGGTCTCATCGGGGCGATCATCGGCGCCATCGTGGCGCTCCTGATCTATCGCCGTATGAGGACCGCCTAGGCAAGTAACCATTTAGGCAACCGACACCGGCAATCGAGT
>CAZPIZ010000410.1:0-1736 GCA_964586615.1 uncultured Acidimicrobiaceae bacterium
TGAACCAACCAGGTCTCCCAGACGAAAAGGCCGCCAAGGATCACGCTGGCAAGTAGATAGATCCAACCCATTCCCGCCACCGGCACCAGGAGCAGCGAGGCGAGGGCGGTGAGTCCGGCGTAGAGCAACATCTGTCTGGTGGTCGGAACGGTGCCCCGCACCACCGGCATCATCGGGACCGACGCTTGTGCGTAGTCGGACTCATAACGAAGGGCCAGGGCCCAGAAGTGAGGAGGGGTCCAGTAGAAGACGACCGCGAACAGGACCCAAGCCGGCAAACCGACCGCGCCCGTGACGGCTGCCCATCCAACCAGCGCCGGAGCAGCACCAGCGGCCCCACCGATCACGATGTTCTGGTCGGTGGTGCGCTTGAGCCAGCGGGTGTACACGAACACATAGAAGAGCAGTGCCGCCGTGGAAATAGCGGCGGCGGTGACGTTGGTGAACACCGTTAGCCATACGAACCCGGCAACACCAAGGAGGATGCCAAAGATCATCGCCGCCTGCGGCGAGATCTGGTGCCGGGGCAGCGGTCGACGGGAAGTACGCCGCATTACCTCGTCGATGTCACGGTCGAGGTAGCAGTTGAGAGTGTTGGCCCCTGCGGCCGAGAGGGTTCCACCGATCAGGGTCGCCAAGACCAGCCAGGTACCCGGCCAGCGCCGGGCCGCCAGCACCATGGCCGGGACCGTGGTGACAAGCAGAAGCTCGATGATCCTCGGCTTGGTGAGCGCTACGTACGCGCCGATGCGATCACGCCAGCCGACCGTCCCGGAGACGACGGCGGTGGTGACGTTCATGACCGGGAGACTACCCAGGCTGCCAGAGGCGTAGTCCCGGCCCGCTTGTAGCCTTCGACCAATGCCACGTTCGCTGCGCTGGTTGAGCGCCGTCCTAGTCATCGCTCCCCTGGCCGCTGCCTGCAGCGCCGCCGAAGAGAACCTTGCCGTGGTTGCCAATGCCCCCGGTACTTTTGCGGTGGGAGAGCCGCAGCGGTTGATGCTCGGACTGGTCGATCCCGAAACCGCCGATTTCCTCGCTTCCCCAGACATTGCCGCTACCGCGATTCTCACCGGCCCCGACGAAGAGGAAACCGAGGTTGACGCCGAGTTCATGTGGACCATCCCCGACGTGGTCGGCCTCTACCTGGTCCGGGCGAACTTCGATCAGGAAGGCACCTGGTGGGTCCGGCTGCGGCCAGACGGCTATGGACCGACCCCCCAAGCCGCATTCACCGTGTCGGCAACCGACCAGGTCCCCGGGGTGGGAGACCCCGCTCCAGCCGTCGCGACCAGAACCCTTGCCGATCATCCCATCGAGGAGATCAGTTCGGACGACGAGCCCGACTCCGCCCTGTATCAGATGTCACTCGACGAGGCGCTGAGCACCGGTCAGCCGACCGTGGTCGTTTTCGCCACTCCTGCCTTCTGTGTCAGCCAAACCTGCGGACCGATGCTGGATCAGGTGAAGGTAATGGCCTCCGCTCACCCCAATGCCAACTTTCTTCACGTCGAGGTCTACGAGAACCTCGACGCCACCAGTACCGACGAACTGATCATCGTCCCGGCCGTGACCGCCTGGGGCCTTCCCAGCGAACCGTGGGTATTCGTCATCGACGCCGAGGGCAACGTGGCCGCCCGCTTCGAAGGGGCGATGACGGCAGGCGAGTTCGAGAGCGCCCTCGAGGCAGTGGGCGCCTAAGGAGTCCTGAGTACCAAGTACCAAGTACCAAGTAC
>CAZPIZ010000411.1:0-1734 GCA_964586615.1 uncultured Acidimicrobiaceae bacterium
GAACCGACAGTGGATGGAACCGCCAACCTGTTTGGGCTCGGTCTACCCCCAGACCGGGTAGCGGCGGCGATGCGCCAAATCACCAGCCTGGCTCAAAGCCTCAAAACCGGTGGCGAGTCCCGCACCCTCGACCAGCTCCGGGCCGACGTCTTCTTGGACTTGCTCGAAGGCCACGCCCATCAGGCCCACACCGGAAAGGGACTAGTCGACATCCATGTCGACCTGGAGACCCTGACCAGGCTCATCGACGATCCGGGCGAGCTAGCCGGATATGGACCGGTCATCGCCGACATCGCCCGCCAGGTCGCCGAGCAGCAGCAAAACGCCGAGTGGCGATGGACCGTCACCCATCCTGAGACCGGCCAGGTCATCCATAACGGCATCACTCGCCGGCGACCCTCCAGTGGACAGCGGCGGCACGTCGAAAGCCGCAACCAGAATTGCATCTTCCCGGGCTGTCGGATGCCAGCCACCGACTGCGACCTCGACCACCGAATCCCGTGGGCAGAAGGCGGACCCACCACCACCGACCAACTCGTACCCCTCTGCCGCCACGACCATGTCATAAGACACCGACATGGCTGGAAACATCAACCCCTCCCCAACGGTGACCATCAATGGACAAGCCGCCTCGGTCATCAATACACCACCAGCGGCCTCCCTCCATGAGAATCGAACAAGGTCGCCTGTAACGTCGCCTCCCGATCTGAATTGGATACGAAGGGGTAATCAATGCCGGGCAGATACCCACCCATCGAACCGTACGACACCGGGATGCTCGACGTGGGTGACGGGCATCAGGTGTATTGGGAATGCTGCGGCAATCCCGATGGCAAGCCCGCCCTCTACCTCCACGGCGGACCCGGCTCAGGTTCGTCACCGGGCCAACGCCGATTCTTCGATCCAGATGCCTACCGGGTCGTCCTATTCGATCAACGTGGCTCCGGGCGGAGTCGGCCTCTTGCAAATGACGATGACACCGATCTGAGCACCAACACTACCGCTCATCTCATCGCTGACATCGAAGCGCTGCGCCGTCTCCACCATGTCGAGAGCTGGACCGTCCTCGGACTGTCATGGGGTACCACCCTCGGCCTCGCCTATGCCGAGACCTATCCGCAGCAGGTCAATGCATTGGTGCTGGCCCTTGTGACCACGACCTCTCGCCGGGAAGTCGAATGGCTCACACATGGCGTCGGACGCATCTTTCCCCAGGAGTGGGATCGCTTCGCAACCGCAGTGCCCGAGTCTTTGCGGCACCTGCCGCTGGTCGACGCCTATGCGACTCTGCTCTTCGACCCCGACCCGACGGTGAGAGAGGACGCAGCGCGTGAATGGTGCGCGTGGGAGGACGCTCACGTGTCGCTCACCCCGGGCCATCGCCCTAGCCCTCGCTTTGAGGACCCCGAATTCCGCCTGCTGTTCGCTCGTCTGGTCACTCACTACTGGCGCAATGCCGCCTTCCTCGAGGAGAACCAGCTGTTGCGGGATGCGGCAACACTCGACGGAATCCCTGGCGTGCTCATCCATGGCCGTTACGACGTCAGTAGCCCGCTCGAGACCGCCTGGCAACTGTCACGGCGTTGGACCACCAGCCAGCTTCGAGTTCTCGATGACGCCGGCCATGGTGGTAACGAGACCTTTCCAGACATCGTGGCTGATGCCGTCAACCAGTTCGCGACGATTCGAGGATGAAGGCGTGATTTATGTAGCGCTCCTACGTGGCATCAACGT
>CAZPIZ010000412.1:0-1729 GCA_964586615.1 uncultured Acidimicrobiaceae bacterium
ATTGCGGTCCAAAGCCCCCTCTCGAGGGTTCGCTGGCCGCCTACACCCTGCTCCATCAACCCGCTGA
This sequence comes from uncultured Acidimicrobiaceae bacterium, assembly GCA_964586615.1. Classification (GTDB taxonomy): domain Bacteria; phylum Actinomycetota; class Acidimicrobiia; order Spongiisociales; family ZC4RG35; genus DATEEG01. Next base: position 68 of record CAZPIZ010000412.1, read on the forward strand.
CGGCGGGAACGGGGCCTTCCGCCGATCTAAGCAACTCGGCGGTTGTCCATAGGAGGAAAACATGCGCACCTACGAGGTGATGACTATTCATCGCTCCGAGTTAGATGAGGACGACGTCCAAAGCCGTGTAGACGGCGTGGCGAGCTTCCTCACAGACCGGGGCGCCACCGTGAGCGGCAAGGACATTTGGGGCAAGCGCCGCTTTGCCTACGAGATCAAGCATATGAACGAGGGGTATTACTCCGTCCTCACGTTCTCGGCGTCGCCCGAGGCGATTGCCGAGCTTGATCGCATGCTGTCGCTTGCTGACGAGGTGGTTCGCCACAAGATCGTTCGGCCGGGCGAGTGAGTCCTGCCCAACTCAGGTCCATTGAGGCGAACAGGTCCATTGATTTGTCCCAGGCAAACCCCATAGTGGACCTTGACCGTATGGGGTCGTTCCGGAGGGCGGGAAGGAGATCTGATGTCAACCAATAGTGTCGTACTGGTCGGAAACCTGGTGGAGGATCCTGAGCTCCGGTTCACCCCCTCGGGTGTTCCGATGGCCAAGCTCCGGTTCGCCGTCAACCGGCGCTGGCGAGACCAGGGTGGTGAGTGGCAGGAGGAGACCAGCTTCTTCGGCGGGACCCTTTGGCGAGATCACGCCGAGAATGCCGCCGAAAGCCTCCATAAGGGCACGCGGGTGATCGTGGTCGGCCGGCTCGATCAGCGCTCCTGGGAGACCCAGGACGGCGAGAAGCGCTCGACGATCGAAGTATCGATCGAGGAGATCGGTCCCAGCCTTCGCTGGGCCACCGCCAGCGTCAACCGGACGGCAAAGGCGGGAGGCGGCGACTTCGCCCCCAGCTCGGTTCCACCGGGTCCCGTCGCCCGTGACGATTACGGCCCCGAAGAAGCCCCGTTCTAATCCGCTTTCACATCACCTAGGAGACTGACAAAACCATGGGACGCGCCACCAATCTCGATCGCAAACAAAAGAAGCGTCGTCCGGAGTCCCAGTTCCGGAGGATGAAGAAGAAGGTTTGCTACTTCTGCGAGGAAAGGGTGGAGTTTGTGGACTGGAAGGACGTCGCCCTCCTTCGCAAGTACATGTCTGACCGGGCCAAGATCCGGTCCCGGCGGGTAACCGGCAATTGCCCCCGCCACCAGCGGGAGGTGGCGGTGGCGATCAAGAACGCCCGGGAAATGGCCCTGCTCGGATATTTGGGGCGGTCATGAAGGTCGTCCTCAACGCCGACGTGGCCGATCTGGGTCAGAGCGGCTCGATAGTCGACGTGTCCGACGGCTACGCCCGCAACTACCTCCTGCCTCGCAAGCTCGCCTCCAAGGCCACTGCCGGGAACGTCGAGGTTGCCGAGAAGGCGACGGCGACCCGGGCCGCCACCGAGCGTAAGTCTCGTGAAGATGCCCAGAAACTGGCGACCGGTCTTATCGGAACCCGGGTCGTGCTTGCGGCCCAGGCTGGTGACGAGGGCCGGTTGTACGGTTCGGTCTCGGTCAGTGACGTGATCGAAGGCATCCGCAAGTTCACAGGGATCGAGGTCGATCGCAAGCACGTTGATCTGCCCGAACCAATCAAAGCCATCGGGCTCCATCAGGTCCAAATCCGTCTTCACCCCGACGTCGAGTTCCCGGTCACCATCGACGTCATCCCCGCCTAAG
>CAZPIZ010000413.1:0-1717 GCA_964586615.1 uncultured Acidimicrobiaceae bacterium
AGAACGCCTGCTCCGGATACTGATCCATGTCGCCAGCGAGAATCGCCCGGAACGAAGCAATCGTCTGCTCCCGCGGCGTGTAGACACCGGCCTGTCCGGTGAACTGCTCGGCCACGAACAAGGGTTGGGCGAAAAAGCGCTGGATTCGGCGAGCCCGGCCCACGATCAGCTTGTCCTCTTCCGATAGCTCATCGATGCCGAGGATGGCGATGATGTCGGTCAAGTCTTTGTAGCGCTGCAGAATCCGCTGCACCTCGATGGTGGTGTTGTAGTGCTCGTCACCAACCACTTGGGGATCGAGCGCCCGGCTGGTCGAGTCGAGCGGATCGACCGCCGGATAGATCCCGAGCGCTGTCAGCGGACGGGAAAGCACGGTGGTGGCATCAAGGTGGGCAAAGGCGGTGTGAGGGGCTGGGTCGGTAATGTCGTCGGCCGGCACGTAGACCGCCTGGAGAGATGTTATCGATCGTCCCTTTAGCGAGGTGATCCGCTCCTGGAGGGCCCCCATCTCCCCGGCCAGCGTCGGCTGGTAACCCACCGCCGACGGCATCCGCCCGAGCAGAGTCGAGACCTCCGAACCGGCCTGGGTGAAACGGAAGATGTTGTCAATGAACAGGAGCACGTCCTGACGCTGGACGTCCCGGAAGTACTCGGCCATCGTCAGAGCCGACAGGGCCACCCGGAGACGAACCCCGGGGGGCTCGTCCATCTGCCCGAAGACCAGGGCGGCCTTCTCGAGGACACCGCTTTCCTGCATCTCGAGGTAGAGGTCGTTGCCCTCGCGGGTCCGCTCCCCAACGCCGGCGAAGACCGACACGCCACCGTGTTGCTGGGCGACCCGGCGGATCATCTCCTGGATGAGGACGGTCTTACCCACGCCGGCCCCGCCGAACAGACCGATCTTTCCGCCTTTGAGGTAAGGGCAGATGAGATCGAGCACCTTGATCCCGGTCTCGAAGATCTCCTTCTGAGGTGCAACGTCTTCGAATGCCGGCGGCTGGCGGTGGATGGGCCAGCGGGGGTCGCCGAACACCTTGTCGGGGGCGTCGAGGGCGGTGCCCCACATGTTGAAGATGTGACCGAGCGTCTGATCGCCCACCGGTACGGTGATCGGTCCGCCGGTATTGCGGACCTCCGAGCCCCGCCTGAGACCGTCGGTGGGAGCCATCGCCACGGCCCGGACCTTGTTGCCACCAAGGTGCTGGGCGGTTTCCGCCATGACGGTCTTCTTCTCCCCCATCAGGGTGAAATCGATCTCGAGGGCGAACAGGATCTCAGGCATGCCGTCTGGCGGGAACTCCACGTCCACCACCGGACCCGCCACCTTGACGATGCGTCCTACCGATTTCGCTTCAGCCATTTCAAACTCCTACTTGTGACTTGAGACTTGAGACCTGAGGCTCCTTCATCGCGAAGCCGCCAACGCTTCCGCTCCGCCAACAATCTCCGAGATTTCCGTCGTGATATCTGCTTGGCGGGCCCGGTTGGCCGACATCGTCAGGGATCGAATCAGATCGTCGGCGTTGTCCGTCGCCGCTTTCATCGCCCGTCGACGAGCAGAGTGCTCGGAGGCGGACGCTTCGAGCAGCATGTTGAAGACGACCGCTTCCACGTAGCGCGGCAAGAGTCGATCAAGGATCTCTGCGGGCGAAGGCTCGTATGAATAGGCAACGGGGATGGGCGCAGTCCCGGCGCTGGATGCGGTTGTGCCGGTCGC
>CAZPIZ010000414.1:0-1707 GCA_964586615.1 uncultured Acidimicrobiaceae bacterium
ACTTCTCGAGGTTGAGCCAGAAGCTGAACCCGGGACGCTCCCGGGTCTACGCCCGGGTTCTAACCGAGGGCGTGATCCGGCCTGGTGATCAGTTCGAGGCCGCCGGCTGATCGGCGTTGCTGCGCAGGAACGGCAGCATCCTGTCCCAGACGATTCCGGCGGCCACCGGCTCGTAGCTGGGTCCCTCTTCGAAGAAACCATGAGACGCTCCCGGATAGGTAAAAGCCTCGACCTCGAGGGCCTCCAGTCGCATGGTGGCCTCCATGAAGGTCGCGTCGTCCTGGGAAAGCCAGGGGTCGTTTTCTGCCAGGTGAATCTGGTAGGCGGAGCGCGACCCCGCAAAGTCCATGTTCTGTGCGCCGTAAATCGACACCACTCCCGTGATCAGGTCGGGGAGCCGTACCGATGCCCACAGGCCGAGGGAACCCCCCATGCTCAACCCAACCACCTGGATGCTCTTGACCCGTTTGGCGAGTACTCCGGCTCCCGACAACGTGGTCGAGGCGAGGTAGTTCGGGTCGGCCGCGTGCAAGGCGGCCTCGGCCTCGATCTGATCGACCGGAAGGGCTTCGGCCATGAGGTCCGGTGCCAGTACGGTGAAACCTTCAGCGGCAAGGCGGTCGGCCAATCTCTTGGTGAAAGAGTTGAGACCAAACCAGGAGTGCAATAGCAGCACACCCGGGCCAGGTGCCTTCGGTGAAATGAAGTAGGCCAAACCCGACATAGGGTTCATTTTGGCGCACGTGAGGTTCAAGGTCTGATGGTTGACACGCGGACAAGAGGCATCTGGCTGACTGCGATCGCGTCACTTCTATTCGGCGTCAACGGAGCTGTTGCCGCCGACCTGCTCGAGGCGCTGCCTCCGGGCAATACGGCCCAGATTCGTTCCGTGTTGGCAGCGCTGATTCTTGGAGGCCTGGCCTATCGGCGGCGAGCCACCCGGCACGGTGGCCACCTCCTCGGACTGGCCGGTCTCGGTTTTGTGCTGGCCACGGTGACGGTCTCGTTCTTCATCGCAATCGACCGGTTGGGGGTGGGCCCGGGAGTGACCATTCAGTTCACGGGACCGATCCTGGTTCTGGCCTGGCTTCGGTTCGTCCGCCACCGAACGGTTCCCGCTTCGGCCTGGGTCGCGGCTCTGGTGGCATTCATCGGCGTTGCCCTGGTCAGCCGGGTCTGGGATGCCGACGCCCTCGATCCCACAGGCCTGGCAGCCGGGGCGGTCGCCTCGATCACCTTCGCCGCCTACCTGCTCGGGTCCGCTTACCTGGGGCGCTTCCTGCCGACCGTATCGGTTGCGGCCTATGGATTCGCGTTTTCCGCTCTTTTCCTTCTGGTGGTTTTTCCGTTGAGGCTGCCGCCGACCGACACCAAGGTGCTGCTCGAACTCGCCTGGCTGCTGATCCTTGGAACGGTCGTGCCGTTCTTGCTCGAGGTCGAGGCGCTGAAGATGACTGACGCTGGAACCGTCGGCGTCGTGGCCACCCTGGAACCGGTGGTTGCCGCAGCGGTGGCATGGGCCTGGCTCGGACAGCGATTAACAACCTGGCAGGTTGTCGGGGGGTTCGTAGTTGTCGGGGCGGTCGCGGTGATCCAGCGTTTCACCGGCGGCGAAGGAGAACCGACCCCGATTGGGTAGGTCGGAGGTTTGAGGTTCGAGGCCGAGACGTACCGGGTCGGTCCAGAGGGTTTGGCTGCCGATGGGGT
>CAZPIZ010000415.1:0-1689 GCA_964586615.1 uncultured Acidimicrobiaceae bacterium
CTGCTGCCGATGGAGAACTCGCTGAGGATGGAGAACTCGACGACAAACGCCGACGGGTCGAGCGGTTCGCCCAGCAACTGAAGAAAGGACGGGTGCGCTGGTTGACGGGGCACCACGACCTTCACGCCGAACAGCCCGAGATGGTTGCCCAGACCATCCTGGAGTCGATCAACGATGGGTTCTTGCGATGAGCCGCGGACTGGTGGTCATCATTGGTTCAGGAGAACTCGGACCTTCGATGGTGGCCACCCATCGGGCCATGTTTGAACAGGTCGGAGCCAACACAGTCACCGTCCTCGATAGCCCCTACGGGTTCCAGGAGAACGCAGACGATCTGACCGAACGGATCAGCACTCATTTCGTCAAGGCCTTCGGCGTGAAGGTCAGAGTCGCGAGCCTGCGAAAGCCGGGTGCCGGTGACGACGAAAGGGAGGCGACGCTCAGCGCCATCCGTGGAGCCGAGGTGGTTTTTGCCGGACCCGGCTCCCCGAGCTACGCCCTGCGGGTATGGGCCGATCTGGATCTTCGAGAAGCCCTGCGAGGAGTCGTCGACCGGGGCGGCGCCGTGGTGATGGCGAGTGCCGCCGCCCTGACCCTGGGAGTGAAGACCATTCCGGTCTATGAGATATACAAGGTCGGCGACGACCCGCACTGGCTCGATGGGCTCGATCTGCTGTCTGAGATGGGTCTCAAGGCTGCGGTAGTGCCACATTGGAACAACCGGGAGGGGGGCTTCCACGACACCAGTCACTGCTTTATTGGCGAGGCCCGATTCCTGCGGATGGTCGCCGAGCTAGGAGCCGACGTTGGTGTGCTCGGCGTCGATGAGCACACCTCGATCACATTGGACCCCGACGCCGGCGAGATGAGGGTGCTGGGAACCGGGCAGGGCCATCTCAACGGTCACCCCATCACCGGCACCCATCCTCTCTCCCTTGGGAATTCGATGCACCCGCTAGAGCCGACCCCGCAGCCACGTCTCGATCAACAGATCATCGACCATCCGCATTCGGAGACAGACGACTCTGATGTGGCGAGTGCCCTCATCGATCTCTTGGTCGAGATCCGAACCCGAGCCAGGGCAAGCATGGATTTCGCCGAGTCCGATCGAATACGAGACGAGTTGGCCATGCTCAACATCGAACTACGCGATAGCTCCGAGGGAACCTCGTGGCGTCGGCAAGAGGTATGACCCAACTAGATGATCCGTCCGGCGTGCTCATATAGGGGCTGTCGATCGAGGATCCGTTGCGGTGACATCCGGGACAGATCCAGGGATGGTTTGCGGCCGAGGATCAACTCGGCGAGGTGACGGCCGACGGCGTGGGCTTGCTGGAAACCGTGACCCGAGAACCCGTTGGCCAGGTAGAACCCCGCCAGCTCCGGCCACTCGCCGAGGATGGCGTTTCCATCGAGGGTGTTGACGTCATAGAGACCGGTCCACCCCCCGGCGAGATTGAGCGCCTCGAAGGCAGGTAGCTGGGTTCCCAACTCTGGCCAGATCATCTCGTAGAACTTCTCCCGGCTAAAGCTGAAGTCGAAGCCGACCGGATCGTCGGGTAGCGACCAGCCCACCAGGAAGCGGCCGCCCGTCTCCGGGATCACGTACAGACCCGAGGGCAGAAAGACGCTGGGCAGCCGGGCGTTGTCGATCGAGGTCTCGACCGTGTAGACGGTTCTCATCACCGG
>CAZPIZ010000416.1:0-1689 GCA_964586615.1 uncultured Acidimicrobiaceae bacterium
CATCTCGAGTCTCGAACTTCAAACCTTCCGAGCCCGGCGGGCACCTTCGACCACAAAACCCATGTCGCGCTTGCCCTCGCCGTCGGCGATGAGTGCCTCAACCGTCTCCATAGTCCGTTCCAGCTGGGGCATCGAAACACCGGTGGCGCGGGCCTGCTCCAAAGCCAGCCCGATGTCCTTGCGAGCGAGATCCAGGGTGAACATCACCGGCGCCCCATCAGGGTCGAGGTATTGGGGTTTGCGATAGCTGACGAGTGGAGCTCCGGCGGCGCTGCGGGCGAGCACATCGAGAGCGGTCTCCGGTGATACTCCGGCCGCTTCGGCCAGGACCAGGCCCTCGGCCAGGGCCTGGTTCAAACCATAGAGAATCGAGTTCACGGTCAGCTTCAGGGTCGCGGCCGACCCGGCCGGGCCGACCAGAACCGGGCTTCCTATGGCCTCGAGGATGGGGCGGACCTTCTCGAACTGATCCTCGTCGCCTCCGACCATGATCAAGAGCTTGGCGGACTCGGCCGCCGGGGTGCTCCCGGAGACGGGGGCATCGACCAGGACAGCACCGGCCTTTTCGACCTTTTCCCGCACCACTCCCACTGCTTGCGGACCCGAGGTCCCCATATCGACGGCCACTGTTCCGGGTCTGAGACCTTCGAGCACCCCACCGGCCGCGGAATATGTGTCGATCAAGACGTCGCCGTCGGCGAGCATCGAGAGCAGGACGTCCGATGATTGGGCGAGTTGGGCGGGGGTGGCTGCCACCGAGCCACCGTGGGCGGCCACGAACTTTTCGGCGACCGAGACAGTGCGGTTGTAGACCGAGAGGGGAAACCCCGCCTTGGCGACGTTGGCGGCCATCAGGCTCCCCATACGTCCCAGACCCATGAAGCCGACCGAGATCTTGTCACTCATAATGGGAATGATCGCGCAAACGACGCTGGAGGCGAAGCAGACGGTTGTTAGTGACCCTGGCCGTCGCGAGCTTCATACCCGGCGGCGTCGCGGGAGCCTGCTCCGGCCCATAACCAGATCACAACGGCGTCATCGGTCTTCGACGTGTTGCGGAAACCGTGCCATTGGTTTTTCTTGGTGTGAACCACATCGCCGACTTTGACGGGGATTTCCTCATCACCATCGAGGATGATCCCCCCACCGGAGATGACATATTGGATCTCTTCGGCGTTCTCGTGGCGATGCCACTCGTGGCGAGAACCCGGAGCGAACACGGTGCGGCCGAACACCACTTCCTTGGCCCCGGAGTTGGCTTCGTTGATGAGGAACTGGACCTTCATCCCGATCCAGCCTTCGTCGGCGCGCAGGCCCTCGGCGAAATCGACATCATCGAGATGGACCTTGGTCGCCTTGTCTCGGTCCGGCCGATCATTATCCATCCCGTATTCCTCCAGCGTTCATCCCGGTCGCTTAATCTGCGACCTGCAAACCGTTGCGGGCAGATGCAAATGTAAGCACTTGCACACGAGTGTGTTCTCGGCCATGCGGGCGATCCTGGCCGGCGCCCGCTGCGAGGTTAACCTCCAGGCGATCGAGGACCGGACCACCGTCGACCCGCTGCCGCTGCTGGCAACCGACGTGCTCGGGTTTGCCACCAGCACCCCTGGAAAGCGGGCCGACGTGATCATGATCAGGCGCGATACTTGGAGCATGGCCCCGATGATCAACCTGGTCGACACCGTC
>CAZPIZ010000417.1:0-1689 GCA_964586615.1 uncultured Acidimicrobiaceae bacterium
GTGATCGATTCCGGGCGTATGCGTCGAGCGGTGAAACGCTCGGCCCGAATGAGCGAGCCGAGCGTCTGCTGGAGTGGCAACAACAGGGGATCGCCGCCGCCAAGATCCGCTTTCACGCTCCCGACTGGCGCGATGATCTCAGGGTGGTGGAACAATGCCGGGCGGCGGTGGGGTCGGGATTCGACCTCATGGTCGACGCCAATCAAGGTTGGAGGATGCCAGGCGACCTCACCCCACGCTGGGACCTGGCCACCGCCACCGACTGCGCCACAGCATTGTCGGATCTCGACGCGTACTGGTTGGAGGAACCGCTCGATACTCATGCCGTCGACGACTACTTCCGTCTTCGGGAAAAGACGTCGATCCGTATCGCGGCCGGCGAGATGGTTCGTAGCCTTCCCGAGTCTCGGCGTCTACTGGCCGCTGGTGGCGTCGACGTGATCCAGAACGACGTCGTGCTGGCCGGAGGGATAACCGGATGCCGGGCGGTTGCGGACTGGGCCAAGGATGCTGGGGCAGTTTGGTCACCCCACACCTGGTCCACCGGTTACGGGCTGGTGGCGAATCTTCATGCCGCCCTGGCGATGTCGACGGGTGAGTATCTCGAGATTCCTTACGATCCGCCGGCCTGGTCGGTCGACCGCCGCGATTTCATGCTGCCCACCACCATCGACATCGATTCGGGCGGCTACGTTGCACCTCCGGCCGGTCCCGGGCTCGGCATAGAGCCCGATCTGGAAGCGCTGGAACGGTGGAGGGTCGCTTGACGAAAGCTGCGGTCTGGTTGGAACCCAACTCCAGAAGCCGGGTCGAGGACATCGAAGTTCTGCCCCCGGGCGCCGGTGAGGTGGCGGTGGCGGTGGCGGCGGCCGGGGTTTGCCATTCCGATCTCCATCTCTCGCTCGGTCATTTTGGCTTGCATCGGTTCCCCACCGTGCTCGGTCATGAGGGGGCGGGTGTGGTCGAAGCGGTCGGTGAGGGAGTGACTTCGGTCAGGCCAGGTGACCGGGTCTCGTTTTGCTTCATCCCCTCCTGTGGCCAATGCCGCCAGTGCCGACGGGGCCGCCTCAATCTTTGCGAGCCCGGGTCCAACGCCGCCTTCGCCGGCACGATGCTCGATGGAACCTCTCGTATGCAGCGATCCGACGGCGCCCGATTGCAACAGTTCCTGGCCATCGGAGCCTTCGCCGAGGCCACGGTGGTTCCGGCCGGATCGGTGGTGAAGGTGCCACAGGCTCTTCCACTCGATCAAGCAGCACTCGTCGGGTGCGCCGTGCTCACAGGCTTCGGAGCCGTCCGCAATGCCGGTCGGGTGCAGGCCGGGGATCGCGTTGCCGTGATCGGATGTGGCGGCGTGGGTCTTCAGGTGATCGCGGCCGCCAGGCTGGCAGGGGCCGAGAGGATCGTTGCGATCGACCCGGTCCCGTCAAAGCGTGATCTTGCCCTATCTCAGGGCGCCACCGAGTTCATGTCTCCGGACGAAGCCCGCGGGCCCTTCGACCTGGTGTTCGAGGTGGTGGGGCGGGCCGAGACCGTCGAGTTGGGCTGGCGGTTGCTCGACAGCGGCGGCAGCGTGATCGTGGTTGGGATCGCCCCATCGGGGGTGGAGGCGAAGATTCGAGCCATCGACTTCTCATCGGAAAAGAGCCTGCGCGGCTCCTTCTACGGGTCGGGGAGCCCGGCCACGGA
>CAZPIZ010000418.1:0-1687 GCA_964586615.1 uncultured Acidimicrobiaceae bacterium
CCGCCCAAAAGGACATGAGGGTGTGGTCAGGCCTGGCCGGCCTGGCCAAGGTGGTTGAGCGTCTGCGCCCTCGCCTGCGCACCTTCAGGGACGAAAAGGGTATCGAGCTGTTCGACCTGCCAGATGCGCCGAGACCCGATCCCGATACACCGGCGCCGCCCCGGTTTCTCCCCGAGTACGACAACCTTCTGCTTTCACATTCCGATCGATCCCGCTTTTTCGATGGCGATCTCGTACCGAAGGGCTGGGTTGGCAATCTGTTGGTCGATGGCCTCTACGCAGGTAGCTGGAAGGTCAAGAGGTCAAAGCAAAGGGCGCAACTCGACATCGAGCTTGGCAAGAAGCTGCGCCGACGCGACCTCGCGGAACTGACCACCGAGGGGTCCAAGCTTCTCGGCTTCACCGACCCGACGAGCGCCGACACCGAGGTCCGAGTGGTCAGCCCGGTCTGAGGCAGACAGCGGGACGGTGGGATAATGGGTGCATGCCAAAACGGGTTCTGCTGCTCATCCTGACATCGACGGTGATCGCCTGTGGAGCAGGTATTTCGGGAGAGACAACCACCACTTCTACTCCTGGGACCTCTACCACAACCAGCACCACGCCAGCCCCCGTCTACACGGTCGACAACCCCACTCTGGCTTCGCCCGGTTCCACGACCGATTCCGAAGGCGCAGGTGGATCGGGCTGCCCAGAGGGCGGAGGTCCCCCTGCTGACGGGATCTGGTACGGGTATGTGACCGCCAACTCGCCGAATTCGCTCACGTTCGAACTTGCCTGTTTCTACATCGGTGACGTTGCCGCGGAAGAGGCCGCCGAGGACGGAGCCGAGGCTCCGAACGACTTCTACATACGAAAAACCGGCCAGGTTTCAGAAGTTCCGGTAGTGGAGGGTGGAACCGCCTACACGGTGGTTGCACCGGCCGACTCAGAACTCAGGATTGACCCGATCCCCTACTCCGACTGGCCCCAGGATCCGATTGGCTACACGCCGTGCCCGGGTGAATTCTGCTCGGTGTGGCTCTACGTCAACAACGGTGTCGTCACCGAGATTCTCGAGCAATACCTTCCCTGAAGTTAGGACCGGAGCCTATTGGGTTGAATCCGGCCGGTTCTCGAGGGCGTTTCGGACCGCCGGAGCGACCTCGGTGCCGAGCAGCTCGATCGCACGCATCATCGGTTTGTGTTGCATCGAACCCACCGACATCTGCGCCAGGAACCGCTGATGTCCGAAGAGTTCGTATTGGTAAATGACCTTTTCAATGACCTGCTGCGGGCTTCCGACCAGGAGGTGACCCCTGGGTGATCTACCGGCCTCGAACTGCCCTCGCGTCACACCGGACCAACCCCGCTCCTGCCCAATCCGGTTCATCACGGTGGCGTAACTGGCATAGAAGAGATCGGCCGCCTCCTGAGAAGTGTCAGCCACGAACGCGTGCGAGTTGATGCTGACCGCCAGTTTCTCGGGGCTGTGCCCGGCACGGGCCCCGGTTTCACGGTAAAGGTCCACCAGCGGAACGAATCGCTCTGGCAGCCCGCCGATGATCGCTAACGCCATCGGCGTTCCCAGAACCCCCGCCCGCACCGCCGATGCCGGGCTGCCACCCACTGCAATCCAGATCGGAATGCGGGCCTGAATCGGCCGGGGATAGACCCCTTGCTCATGCAGAGGTGCCCGGTGTTTGCC
>CAZPIZ010000419.1:0-1683 GCA_964586615.1 uncultured Acidimicrobiaceae bacterium
CGCCGACGGCCATCCCACTGCGGCCTCCGCCCGGCGGATCCGGGCGTACAGGTAGCTAGTGAACCACAGGATGAGAAACGCTCCCAGGAGTGACAGCTGCGCTCCGAGGCGGGTTTGATCTCGGTTGAGGGCCAAGGCCTGGGCGATGATTGCCGACGGTTGGGTCGGGTCTGCCGCGACCTCAGCCAGACTGACGCCGGTAAGGATTGCGATCGGTGCCGCCAATCCGCTCAAGGCTGCGATTCGATCCACTTTGATTACCTTCCCCGATCCATTCCTATTCACGTTACGCAGCATCGCCCTCGGGATGTCGGCTCGGCCGGACACCCCGGACCGAGTTCGTCTGAGAGAATCTGAACCCAGGAGGCCCGGCCAGCACATCGTCACGGTTGGTGCGAGACCGCGATCATGGAGAGATCGCGGTTGGGCCTGATAGTGAGGGGACAGAACGGAGGTCGTCATGGCACGAATCACACGCTCCATATATATCGAAGCGCCGCCGGACGCTATCTGGCGTGTTTTGGTCAACATCGAGGGTTGGCCCGGCTGGGCTAGACAGATGAAGCGGCTCGAGCGTCTCGATCCCGGTCCGCTTGCCTTTGGCAGCCGGGTGCGGGTTACGCCTAGGGGTATGCCCGGCTCTGTATGGGAGGTCATTGAGTTTGAGGAGCGGCGCTCCTACACGTGGACCTCTATGGTTGCGCCAGGCGTTCGGCTGACCGGCGGCCATGTCGTCGACCCTGATCCGGGCGGGGTCATGGCGACATTCTGGCTGGCGTCGTCCGGCCTGTTCGCGGCCGTCCTCGGTCCTCTGCTGGCGGTCGTATTCCGACGCAATACACGCCTTGCGACTGAAGGGCTAAAGGCATACGTCGAGGGCACCCCCGCCTGACATGCCTCGCCCTGTCGCGCTGGCACATTCGTCACATCGAAGACAGATCTGTCCGTTTGCATTTCCACACCAGCGACTTCGCCTGTTTCATCCTGGGCGATCACATCCTCGAAGCCACCTCACCGAGCGGTAACAGTCGTCGGGCTGGTTGGATTTGTCGATTTTGAGGACAAAACGCGACCGATGGCTGGTGGCCGGGTCGATCTGGGGACCCGGTCTCTTCATCTTTGCCTGGATGTTGGGCGGCCTACTGGTTGTTGGCTATTCGCCACTACAGGACACCATCAGCGAACTGGCCGCGGTCGATGCTCCCACCCGGGTGTTGATGACCGTCGGGTTGGCCGCCTTTGGGGTCGGGGTGGGGACCTCAGCCTGGCCGCTCCGTCGGCTCATCGGTAAGCCGGCTGCCGTTGCTCTCGGCCTCAACGCGGCCCTCACGCTCGGGGTGATGCTGACCCCGTCCGGTCGTTCCCCAGACACCGATTTCCTGCACGCCATGTTTGCGGTTCTTGCCTATTTGTCCCTGGCAATGGCCGGGCCGCTGGCTGCGCTGGCGTTTTTTCGGCGAGGTCTTAGCTATTTGTCGATTATCTCGCTGGCGGTGGGCCTGGTCACGATGGTCTTTTTGTGGGCGTCGCTCGGGGAGACGACCCCCGGGTTGTTCCAACGGCTCGGGCTCACCACGGCCCATGTTTGTTTGATGGCGATCGGCTCCGCAATTGTTATCGACCGTTTCCCGGGCGACGAAACAGTCGAAGAGCTGTGAGGGAACCTCCCGAAGACAAGCACCG
>CAZPIZ010000420.1:0-1682 GCA_964586615.1 uncultured Acidimicrobiaceae bacterium
GTGATTCATCCTTGGTCGAGGAAGCGATCCAGGAGACATTCGTGGTCATCTGGCAAAGGGCCGACCAGTACCGGGGCGAAGGTGATGTGGGCGCCTGGATCTGGGGTATCGCCATTCGAAAGTTGATCGATCGGGTCCGCCGCAGCCGGATGCCGCGCTTCGAGCGTTCGTCGGTGGTGCAGTCGGCCGAAGAAGCGGTCCTGGCGGGGATCTCTTACGGCGAGCTTGGCCAAGCCATGGAACGTCTGTCTCCGGAGCTGATGGCAGTGGTCCAGGCCCGGGTTCTCGACGGCTTGAGCACCAGGGAGGCGGCACGACTTCTCGGGATTCCGGCCGGAACCGTCAAGACCCGTCTGATGAAAGCGAAGCAGATAATGAGGGAGCAGCTGGCATGAGTTGGCACGTCGACCGTTCGTCGGTCCAGAGTTATGAGGACCGGAACCTTGATCGGGTAGCGGCGGCCTCGTTGGAGGCGCATGTCACCGACTGTGACGAGTGCCGCCAGCTCGTAGAGGTGGATCGGGATTGGCTCGAGAACTCTTGGATGGGTGTGGTCGAGCGGGTCGAGCCCGACCAGCCCGGTTTGGTGGAGCGTGGATTGGCTGCGGTCGGGGTTCCTCCCTACGTCGCCCGGATCGTGGCTGTGAGTCCAGCCCTTCGACTTTCGTTCATACTGGCTGTGGTCCTGGTGATGGGCTTTGCAGCGATCGCCGCAGCTTCGAATCCGTCCAGGGATACCTACAGGGTGTTCCTCGTGGTAGCTCCACTGCTTCCAGTGGCGGGAGTCGCGTTTGCGTATGGCCGCCTGGTGGATCCTGTCCACGAACTGATTTTGGCGGCGCCGATCGACTCCCTCAGGCTTCTCCTGCTGCGGACGGCGACTGTGCTCACGGTCTCGGTTGGCGTTGGGCTGGTGGCCTGGCCGTTGGTGCCTGCCCCCTCGACTCTCGGGATGTGGGCATGGCTGATTCCCGCTCTCGCTCTGACGCTCATCACTCTCGCCTTGTCGAGCCGCTTCGAGGTGTGGTTGGCGGGGGCGATGGTCGCCAGCGGTTGGGTGGTGGCGATGCTGGTGGCGATCACCGAGGGCTACGAGACATTCGGTGCGAATGCCCAAGGCGTCTACGCCGCTCTCGCCGTCGTCGCGGCGGGCGCCATGGTCGCACGAAGAGACCGCTATGACCGGGAAGGACATCGACGATGACCGTCAGACTGACCGACGTTCGCAAGCACTACGGGAGCCTGCACGCCCTCGATGGGGTGAGCTTCGAGCTGGACATCGGGATCACCGGGCTGTTGGGACCGAACGGGGCGGGAAAGACGACGCTTCTCCGCTGCTTGTCGACGGTCCTCGCTCCCGATGTTGGCAAGATCTCGGTGTTGGGTTTCGATCCGGACCTTCCCAAGGAGCGGACCGAGATCCGTCGGCGGATAGGGTATCTGCCGCAGGAACCGGGGTTCTACCGAAACTTCACCGCATTCGACTTCATCGACTACCTGGCCATCCTCAAAGAGCACGTCGACCGCTCCGAGCGACACGCCGAGGTGCGGCGAGTTCTCGAGCTGACCGGACTGTCGGAAAAGTCCACCGCCAAGATTCGCAAGCTGTCGGGCGGGATGAGGCACCGCCTAGCTTTGGCCCAGTCGCTGCTCGGGTCGCCCGGTTTCCTCATCCTCGACGA
>CAZPIZ010000421.1:0-1681 GCA_964586615.1 uncultured Acidimicrobiaceae bacterium
CTGGATCCGGAACGCGAACCGACCCATGGCGTCGGCCTCACGGATCTGCTCGTGTCCAAGAGGCCGTCACCACCGGGAAGGAATCACATGGCCACACCGGAGCCCGGTGTGATCGCCGGGCAAGAAATCCCACCGAGTTCCGAGCGGGAGCTCGGCCCCCTGCCTGGCGCCTTCCGTCCCCTGGTCGATTCTGTGGCGCGAATGCGTGCCACCATCCACATGAAGCTGATGGTTGGGTTCCTGATCATCGCCTTGCTGCTGTTGCTCATGGGGCTTCTCAGCATCGTCGTGATCGGTCGTATGAACCAACAAGTGGATCACATCAACGACCTTCAGGCGCAGACCGATCTAGCCCGGCAAGCTATTTACTCGGTGACCGCTCAGAGCCACTACCGGGCGATGGCGCTGATCACGCTGGTCGACTCCTGGAACGACAAGATCGATACCGCCAAGGCCAACTTCACCAGCGACGTCGAGAAGATTGCCGCCCTGGATGCGCCGATCGGTCCCGACGTCATCGACAAGCTGCGCAGCATCGATTTGCGCTATGCCGAGGCCGGAGACGAGGTGCGCGGCCTCTACGAGGCCGGTGATATCGATCGGGCCCTCTCGGTCCACATCTCCGCCGAACACGAGATCTCCCACGAGCTGGAAGACGAGTTGAACGCGCTCATCGCCTTCTCGGCCGAGACGATGACCACCAATATTGAGGACTTTCGGGCCAACCGGGAGTTCCTGACCATGACCGTGGCGGTCGTCTCGGTGGTGAGTCTTCTCACCGCCCTCAGCTTCGGAGCCATCCTCTCGTGGTCGCTGATTCGCCCGGTCCGCAAGATCGACGTTGCCCTGGCCCGGATCGCCGAAGGTGACTTCGATCAGCACGTCGATGTTCCCAACCGCGACGAGTTCGGACGGCTCACCACCAACCTCAACCGGACCAGTACCCGCCTGGCCACCCTCTACAACGAACTCACCCATCTCAACCAGAACCTGGAGAAGACAATCGAAGAGCAGCTCTCCCAGCTGCATCGCACCGAACAGCTGCGCCGCTATGTCTCCCCACGGGTGGCCGACGCCATCATCAACGAAGGCTCGCCGGTGACACTTGCTCCCACCCGCCGCAACCTCTCGATCCTGGTCTCGGACATCCGCGGTTTCACCGAGATGTCAGAGCGAATGGAGCCCGAGGAATTGGTCGATGCCCTCAACCAATACTTCAGCGCCATGACCGATGTGGTGTTCAGCCATGGGGGCACCCTCGACAAGTATCTCGGTGACGGCATCCTTGCCTTCTTCGGCGAGCCGATCCCCTTCGAGGACCACGCCGAGCGAGCGGTTGCCACCGCCTTTGAGATGCAAGCCGGGCTCGAACGGCTCCGGGACTTGTGGATGGCGAAGTACGAGGAAGAGTTGGGGATCGGAATCGGGATCAGCACCGGCTATGTCACGGTTGGCAACATCGGGTCGGCCGACCGGATCGATTACACGGTGATCGGAAACCACGTCAACCTCGCCTCCCGGCTGGCCACCAACGCCCTCTCAGGACAGGTCCTGGTCACCGATCGGACCCTGGCCCCGGTGCGAGACCAGGTCGACGCCACCGAGGTCGAGAGCCTCACCTTGAAGGGGGTCCAGCGCCCGTTCCGCGTCTTCGACATCGTGAAGCGGGTGGGATCTGGCA
>CAZPIZ010000422.1:0-1679 GCA_964586615.1 uncultured Acidimicrobiaceae bacterium
TGATCGGGTTCGTCCAGGCCTTCTTCATCGGGGCATGGATCTCAATGACCGGGAAGAAGAAGATGGGCATCTTCATGTGGTACCCAAGCAAGCGAGAGGATTTGGAGTTCCTGAAAGAGCTTCTCGGGGCCGGAAAGATCAAGCCGCTCATCGACAGACGCTACGAGTTGAGTGAGGTCCCCGAGGCCCTCCGGTATCTGGAGGAAGGTCGCGCTCGAGGGAAAGTCGTCATCACGTTGTGAGACGAGACGAATGTGGAGAACCATGAAGGCAATCGTCCAAGACAGGTATGGCCCACCTGATGTCGCCGGGGCCTCCGCTTTCGATGGTGTCGTCGACGATGGCTTCCACCTCCCGGGCTCGAATCCGGAACCTTCGGCCCTCAATTTGGTCCACTTCAACCCGCATCGAACCTCCCCGTCAGCGGTACTTGAGGCCGGTGCCGGTGTTGAACACGACCAACCGGTCGGTCTCTCTGATCCATCCGGACGTCCGAAGCCGCTTGGATGCAGCCCAGGCCGCACCGCCTTCCGGGCAAACATCGACCCCGGTGGCGGCGGCCAGGGCGGCCGTCTCGTTGTGTAACTCTTCCTCAGGGATCGCAATCGCGGTTCCTTTGGTCTCCCGGATGGCGCGTAGGCAGATGAAGCCTCCGATCGGTCCGGGCACCCGCAGGCCATAAGCGGTGGTGTGGGGGTCGGGCCAGGGTTCGGTTGACTCCGCACCGGTTTCGAAGGCCCGGACGATCGGTGCGCAACCCTCGGCTTGGACCGAGACAAGGCGCGGCCGGTTCGGGCCGATCCACCCCATGGCTTCCATCTCGTTCCACGCCTTCCACATTCCCACCAAGCCGGTTCCCCCACCGGTCGGGTAGACCACGACCTCCGGAAGATCACCACCGAACTGCTCGAACAACTCGTACCCCATAGTTTTCTTTCCCTCCACCCGATAGGGCTCCTTGAGGGTGGAGACGTCGAAGTCGTTCTCGCCTCGGTTGGCGGCGAGCCATTTTCCGGCATCGGCGATGGTGCCCTGGACCAGTTCGACCTCGGCCCCGTAGTGGCGGCACTCGTCGACAAAGGCCGGTGGAGTGTCGGCCGGCATCGCCACCAGCACCGGCACCTGGGCGGCCGCACCGTATGCCGCTAGGGCGCTGGCGGCGTTGCCGGCGGACGGTGCCACCAGCCGCTCCGCCCCAAGGGCGACGGCAGCCGAGACCGCCATCGTCATCCCCCGAGCCTTGAAGGACCCGGTCGGGTTGCGGGCTTCATCCTTGATCCAGGTGCGGTCGTCCGCCGCGATCAACGGGGTCCAGCCCTCGACCAGGGTCACCCGCTCGTTGGGGTCGATTGGGAGCATTGCCTGATACCGCCATAACGATGGGATGCCGTCCTCGATCAGATCCTCGGGATGGCCGTCGGGTAGGCGGAGGACGACTCGGAGCGGCAGGCCGCAGATGCCGCACACGGTGTTGAGGCGGTGCTGGTCCTGATCGTGGCCGCAGGCGAAGCAAGACAGCCGTTCCACATTGGCGCCGAGGGGCATCTCCGCAAGATAGACGGCAAGAGGGATTTGCTGCAATCGATTGCGGGTGGGGGCGAGGGCGGGATACAGTGCGATGTGAGCATCGGGCCGTGACCCTGAAAGTCGCCATCCTCGGAACCCGCTACCCCGACTTC
>CAZPIZ010000423.1:0-1666 GCA_964586615.1 uncultured Acidimicrobiaceae bacterium
CTCTGGAACCTCATGGTCGCGGAATAGGCGGTCAAAAGCGGTCTCCGCTTCCCGGGCCGACTCTTCTCCCCAGTAGAGGCCAGTTATCGATCGGGCAAGGAGGCGTTTGGCTTCGCCCGGGTGGAGAGCCCCCTTGTCGAGGTTTGCGACGATTTCATCGACCTCCGGCTCGGGGAGCTCGGTGGCTAGCCGAAACCATTGAGGCATCAGGTCATCAGGGATGCTCATGACCTTTCCGAAGATCTCCCCGGGGGGATCGGTCACCCCGATGAAGTTGCCAAGCGACTGCGACATCTTCTGCGCGCCGTCGGTGCCCATGAGCAGCGGCATGGTCATTGCGAGCTGGGGACGTTGGCCGTATCTCTCCTGCACGACCCTGCCCATCATCAGATTCCACAACTGATCGCTGCCGCCCAGCTCAACATCGGCCTCGACGGCCACCGAGTCGTAGCCCTGGAGCAAGGGATACATGAACTCCATCACCGATATCGGTGAGTTCGATTCGAATCGCTTGGCGAAGTCCCCTCGCTCCAAGAGTTGGGCAACGGTGGCAATGGAGGTGAGCTCGAGTACCTCGGTCATGTCGAGCAAACCAAGCCATTCGGAGTTGTACCGGATCTCCAGGGGTTCGGGCAGAAGAATCTTCTCGAACTGGGAAAGAACCGCTTCGGCGTAGCCACGAACCTCGTCGGCCGACAGCCGGCGACGGGTCTCACTCTTCAACGAGGGGTCCCCCACCTGGGCCGTGAAGTCCCCCACGATCAGTACCGCGGTATGACCTTGCTCCTGGAAGTCGCGCAGCTTTCGCAGCACCACTGCCCAACCGAGGGTGACCGTCGGAGCCGTTGGATCGAGACCGAGCTTGACCCGCAGGTTCTTTCCCTCTGCCAGACGGCGGCCCAGTTCGTCAACTGGCTTGACGGTGTCGGTGCGACGTAGGAGGCGCGCCAGAGCTGACGGAGGGATTGGCATCGACGCCGACGACACTAGCGAGAGGCCAAGCAGCCTTTGGGCTAATCGAGGAGCACACCGAACCCGTTGCGACTCAGTTCGAGCAGCACCTGTCCGGGTTTGCGAAGGTCTTCGACCCGGGCCGCGGCTCGCCTCTCGAGTTCGTCCAGCTTGGCGGCGTAGCTCTCGGCGCCGGCCAGTCGGGCATGGTTGAGTTTGATGGCATTGAGCCACACCTTCGTTCTCGATTCGGCCAGAAACCGCTTGGTGCCAACCCGATTGAAGGGTGTGAGGATGCGATCGAGCACGGTCCGGTCACCGGGCCGTTCGGCTCTCATCAGCTCACCGTCTTCGGCCGCGACCCGGGAAGCGAGGATCCCATCGATGCGGGTGTGGTCGCTCGCCCGGGTCTGGATCAACTCCCGGTTCTCGAACTCGGCGGGGGTGATGACAGCCAGCAGCGCCTGCGGCAGATCGAAATTGATATGGGCATTCATGCCGAGGAGGACGTAGCGGAGGGGCGGCAGGTGAGGCCCGCGGGTGGCCTCCAGCGCCACCTGCCAGGGCAGGGACGGTTGAGCTCCGGCCCGCCATCTGCCCAGCGCATCGAGATAGAGCTGGGCGAAGGCAACATCCCATGCTTCCACCCATTCGTTGTCAGTGAAACGGCTGGCCCGGATCTCGTCGCGAACCGCTTCGGTGGTGCGGGTGTAAG
>CAZPIZ010000424.1:0-1660 GCA_964586615.1 uncultured Acidimicrobiaceae bacterium
GAGGCGTCGGGAAGATCTTCAAGGGGCGCAGCGCCGATACCACCGCCCTCACAGCTATCGACCTCGAGATCGCTGAGGGTGAGTTCGTCTCGCTCCTAGGGCCGTCGGGCTGCGGCAAGTCAACGCTGCTTCGCATCATCGGGGACCTGACACCACCAAGCTCAGGCGAGGTGACCGTCAACGGCAAGGAGCCCGCACAGGCTCGCCGTGATCGCGACTACGGCATGGTCTTCCAGCAGGCCACCTTGCTCGACTGGCGCAAAGTCTTGAAGAACATCGCTCTGCCGCTCGAAGTTATGCGACTACCTGCCGCCGAGCGAGACCGAAAGGCTCGAGAAATGCTCGAATTGGTGGAGCTGGGTGAGTTCGGAGAGCACTACCCCTGGCAGTTGTCCGGTGGCATGCAGCAGCGGGTGGCGATCGCCCGGGCCCTGGCGCTACAGCCGGCGCTGCTTCTCATGGACGAACCATTCGGTGCCCTCGATGAGATGACCCGCGAGCGGATGCAAATGGAACTGATGCGGATCTGGCAACAGACCCACACCACCGTGGTGTTCGTCACCCACTCGATCCCCGAAGCCGTATTCCTGAGCACCAGAGTGGTGGTGATGTCACCCCGCCCGGGGACCGTGGCAGGGATCGTCGATATCGATCTTCCCCAGCCTCGCGAGTTCGAAACCCGGGAGCACTCCCAGTTCTTCGTGAAGCTCAACGAGGTAAGGGAAACGCTGCGCGGGGCCGGTGTCGACTGATGGCACGCCTGCGAAGGTGGGGACCACCGGCACTGGTGTTTCTGGCGGTGCTCGCCGCCTGGGAGATCTGGGTCCGGGCCGCGGGCATACGGGGATTCCTGCTGCCGCCCCCTAGCGAAGTGATCAAGACGTTGCGCCAAGAGTGGAACGTGGTCTGGGCCGCCGGACTCTTCACTCTGCGGGAGGCCCTCGGAGGTTTGATCGGAGGGACCGTGCTCGGCGTCCTGGCTGCTTTTGCCGCCTCTCGATGGGTGGTCATTCGAGAAGGGGTCATGCCGTTCTATGTGGCCATGGGAGCGGCTCCAATCATCGCCCTCGCTCCGATTACCAATCAATGGTTCGGCATCACCAACCCGGTCTCGAAGATGACTGTCGTGGCTGTGATGGTGTTCTTTCCGGTGATGATCAACATGACCCGGGGTTTGGGCGACGTCGAAACCGACAAGCTGGAGCTGATGAAGTCGGTGGCGGCCTCGGAGGGGAGCACCCTGCGGAAGGTCCGGCTTCCCAATGCGTTGCCATACCTGTTCTCGGCGTTGAAAGTGGCGGTGGTCCTATCGCTGATCGGAGCAATCGTGGCCGAGTACTTCGGCGGGTCGCGGGACGCCCTCGGGGTCTACATCTCCCAACAGGCGGGTCTGACCAGGATGGCCGAAGCCTGGTCCGGGATAGTGGTGGCAACCCTCCTCGGAGCCGGGTTGCAACTGTTGATTGTCCTTGCCGAGCGGTTCCTCATCCCATGGCACCCCTCACTGCGGAGGTAGGAACGCCAGACGCCAGAAGATGGCGGTCCGAAACGCAGCCGATACTTATCCGCTCCTAACGTGACGAGTTCTCGGCGCCGATGGCGCCGGGCATGAACCTGAAGGAGAGAATCCATGAAGAACCCGAGGAGCTTGCTGGCGTCG
>CAZPIZ010000425.1:0-1658 GCA_964586615.1 uncultured Acidimicrobiaceae bacterium
ATTTCAGGTATCTCCGATATCCAATCGAACATCCTCGGTGAGCGCCCGGAGATAGTCGTCGCGGTAGACCAGGGCGCCGCCAGCCGGGCCGGGCTCAACGCGGCAGCGCTGGCAGGTGCGGTGAGGGCCTTTTTGACACCTATTCCAGTCACGTCCATCGATATAGACGGGACCGAAACCTCGGTAATTGTGCAGACAGAACCAGATGCGATCGCCTCGCCAGAAGTCCTTGCCTCTCTCCCGCTCGGATCTGGCCTGGTTCTCGGGGATGTGGCTTCTATCACTCAGTCATCGAGCCCCGTCGCCGTCACCCACCTTGATGGCAACCGATCGGCCGAAGTGTCGGCGGTCATAACCGACCCAAACTTTGGCGCGGTCAACGTCGAGGTCTCGTCCATGCTGGATGAACTGGTGCTGCCGCCCGGGGTGGAGGCAGGCCTGGGTGGCCAGGGGGAGGTCCAACAGGAGAGTTTCAATGGGATCCTGACCGCAATGGTCATCGCGGTTGGCCTCGTCTACCTCTCGATGGTGGCCACCTTTGGAAGCCTGCTGACGCCGTTTGTCATTCTGCTGAGCCTTCCGCTGGCGGCAGTGGGGGCTTTTCCGGCACTCGCGATCACAGGACGGGAGCTGGGTCTGCCGTCAATGCTCGGTCTCTTGATGTTGATCGGCATCGTCGTCACCAACGCCATCGTCATGCTCGAGTTCGTCGAACGGCTCCGCCGGGAGGACAAGCTGAGCACGATGGAAGCGCTCAAGCTGGGCGCCGAGACTCGCCTACGCCCAATCCTGATGACGGCCATAGTGACAATCCTTGCTTTGACCCCGCTCGCCCTTGGTCTAAGCGAAGGTGCGCTGCTATCGGCCAGCCTGGCCACGGTGGTGATCGGCGGCCTGTTCAGCTCCACCTTGCTGACATTGTTCGTGATCCCGGCCGTCTACAGCCTGTTCGACGGTCTCAAGAGACGGTTCACTCGCACAGGGTCAGCACCCGAGGAGGTTGTGCGTGAAGCAGCCGAAACCGTTCCCGTCTAGCCCAGGGAGGCACTTGCCTTATCCGGTCGGGGCTGGGGGTGCCGCTGCTGGTTCGCCCACCACCAGGTACACCGAATCCTTGTAATTCATCGCCTGGCCCGGGCCCGGTGTCTGGCTGAAAACGATGTCGCGTTGGGCTTCATCGGTAACGGGAACATATGTGGGGTAGACATCGAGCCACACGCCCGTCGAATAGATGAAACGATTGATGGCGTTGTAGGCGTCGCGCAGGGTCAGACCGGCGACGGCGGGCATGGCGCCTACCGGCTGTTGTCCAGTGGAGACATAGAGGGTGAGCGGGAGCCCGACCTCCACGGTTGCCCCACCTCTCAGGGACTGGAACACGACACTTCCTGCCGGCTGCAGTGACGGGATCGGCTGAACCCGGGGGCTCAGCTTGGCCTCGGTGGCCGCCGCCACGGCCTCGGCCTCAGCCACCCCGATCAGATAGGGCACCACCGTGGTCGGTGGCACCACGTAGGGCTCGAGTTCCTCTTCGGTCACCTGGGGGAACTCCAAGGGTTCGACGCCCTCGAGAACGATCCTCATGAACTCGGCCCAGATCGGAGCCGGCACCGAACCGCCGAACACCCGGTCATAACGATCGCCGTGGATGGTCACGT
>CAZPIZ010000426.1:0-1653 GCA_964586615.1 uncultured Acidimicrobiaceae bacterium
GGCACAAGGGATCCGGTCACACCACCCAGACCCGCCACCCGGGCGCCGTCGATGGTGGCGTAGCGCATCACCTCGCGGGTACTCAACAACTGGGGAAGCCCGGCCTTGCCCGCCAGTTTGAGGTCGAAGAAAGTGGCATGTTGCATCGAGATCGCCGCATGCATCTGGGCGAACATGTCACCGGGGGCCACGCGTTCGGTATCCACTGCCAGGCCGGGCCGGATGCCCCGATCGATCAGTCTCTGGATCGTGAGCGACCCGCGACCACCCGCCATCTCGCTCGAAGGCGCCAACGCCACACATGTTCCGGATGACGAAATGGCGTCGAGATCATCATCATTGAGGTTTGTGCAGTGGACGAGGGTGACATCTCCACCGAGCAGGCCCTTTGCGGCCATGTCGGACACCACCCCGCCGCTGGATGCCTCTGAACCAGCGTGGGCGTGGATCCGCAGACCCAGTTCCCGCGCCAACCCCCAATCGCCGGCAAGCTTTTCGAGATCGGCCTGTTGGCGATCGGAGGGGACCGCGTCGGCGGGTCCGAAGGCGATGGTCGTCGAGGATCCGTGCGGGTCCGCTCGGCCGGGGACGAGACGTCGCACCGTAGAGCCGACCGCCTCTGGGTTTTCGGCCCAGCTTGGAACGGAGTGGACGAACACCGTGCGCAGCCCGGCGTCGGCGTGGGCCTCGAGGGCAGCGTCCGCGTAGCTCGGCTCGAGTTGTATGTCGGACCAGTCGACGACAGAAGTGATGCCTGCTTGGGCTGCACCCAACAATCCGATCAGGGTGGCGGCGTAGACATCCTCGGGCGTGTAGTGGCTCCCGTAAGCAGCGGGCAACACGGGGGTCTCCCCGTCGGAGCCACGCTCACCGAGATTCCGGAATAGCGACTCCCAGACATGACGGTGGGTGTCGACGAAGCCGGGCATGACGATGGTGTCGGTGGCGTCGACCACCTCCGCACCTCGCGCCCCGAGACCGCCTCCGACTTCGGCGATCCGTCCGTCCTCGATAAGAACGTCCCCTCGCCGGAGGTTCCCTACCTTGGGGTCGAGGGTCAGGACACAGCCTCCCCTCAGGAGAATCCTCCCCGCCATCAGGGTCCCATCCGGAGATCAACGGTATCGGACCCCATCTCGTGGCTGGAGAGCTCGTCCATCGGGTTTGCTCCGCCGTTCACGACCGGGGGACCGTGTCTCTTCGGTCGCGCCCTCGCCTGGCAAACGCTTGCATGTCCGCCAGCGTAGAAGCCCGGGGACCCAAATGGCGAGCGTTTGACTCAGGGTCT
Organism: uncultured Acidimicrobiaceae bacterium; assembly: GCA_964586615.1. Taxonomy (GTDB): domain Bacteria; phylum Actinomycetota; class Acidimicrobiia; order Spongiisociales; family ZC4RG35; genus DATEEG01. The sequence continues at coordinate 1,289 of CAZPIZ010000426.1, forward strand.
TGAACGCCAGGTTTCAGCCGACGTGTACGGCCCCATCGAAGGCCTTGGTGGGCGGGACGCCAGCGGAGTCGGCCAACACTGTGAACCAGCCGGCGACGGCCAGATCCCGGGATGAAGTACCCACGAGCACGTCGATGGTGCCCGGCTCGACCACGTAGCGCAGGTCCCGGTCATGGAATCCGACCTGGCCCACCGGCAATTCGAAGGTCACCGACTTGGATGCGCCTGGCGCCAGCCCGATCCGGGCGAAGCCCTTCAGCTCCAGCACCGGCCTCGTCAAGGACGCCCGGGGATCACGTATGTATAGCTGTACGACCTCGTCCCCTTCCCTGGTCCCGGTGTTGGTGAGGCGGGCCCTGACCGTG
>CAZPIZ010000427.1:0-1651 GCA_964586615.1 uncultured Acidimicrobiaceae bacterium
CGGTGGCGAGCCTCGACGCCTCGATCAGAGGAGAGATCCTGGCTCTGCTGCGCAGTCTGGTCGACACGACGGGTCTGGCGGTCCTGGTGGTGACCCATGACCTGGGCTTGGCATGGAACATCGCCGATCGGGTTGCGGTGATGTATCTGGGTCGGATCGTGGAAACCGGGATGACAGAGGAACTGTTGGCCAACCCCCAACACCCCTACACGAAAGCGTTGCTCTCGGTGGTCCCGGAAACACGGCAGATGGAACAACAGATCCTGGCGGGTGAGATCCCCGACCCCCGCCACGTGCCGTCGGGTTGCCGTTTCCACCCACGCTGCCCGCTGGTTCGCTCCCATGAGGCGATGCGCCTGGGGATCGAGGAGCGATGCAACAACGATGACCCGGCCATCATCGCCGGCGACACGATCCGCGGCGCAGCCTGCCATGCGGTAGAACTTGAAATCCGAGGTTTGAGGTCAGAGATTTGAGGTTTGGGGCTTGAGGCCGCGATCAAATTGTGTTTACGAGTGGCGCGGGGCGTTCACGAACAACGAGGTGAACACTTTGCACGCCGAAGCTTTCGAAACGCGAATCTTCGATGAGGCGGAGTGGAACTGGAATGAACTCACCGCCAGGTACAGCCTTGGATGGGTGACCGCCCGGAGTAGTGACGGTCTCGTCGGGTTCGTCAACGTGCTGTGGGACGGATTGATCCACGCCTGGATCCAGGACGTCATGGTTGCCGTCCCTGCCCGGCATCAGGGTGTCGGCATCGGCCTTGTCAAGGCCGCACGAGAGGGGGCGCGAGACGCGGGTTGCGAATGGTTGCACGTCGATTTCGACGACCATCTTCGGGGCTTCTACTACGCATGCGGCTTCGAGCCCAGCAACGCCGGGTTGATGGCCTTGCAATAATCGTTGGGAGTTGGGTAGCGAAACCCGGGGTTCCCCTGCGACCCGGGCGGTCGCACCCTACCTGGATGAATTCGGAGGGAACTGCGGTGAGAAGGCTCATCTTGATGATGTCGGTGTCGCTTGATGGCTTCTTCGAGGGACCGGATCGCGAAATCGATTGGCACATGGTCGATGACGAACTGCATAGCCACTTCAACGAGCAGCTCAGCGCGATGGGCGCCTTCCTGAACGGACGGGTCACCTATGAGCTGATGGCCGGATTCTGGCCGACAGCCGGCACGGACCCCTCGAGCACCGGGCCCATGGTCGAGTTCTCCCGCATCTGGCGTGACATGCCCAAAATCGTGTACTCAAGGACCCTGAAGCGGGCCGACTGGAACACCATTGTGGTCCGAGACGTCGTCGCCGAGGAGGTCCAACAGCTCAAGGCTCAGCCAGGTGGAGACCTGGTGATCGGCGGGGCTGACCTCTCCGCAGCATTCATGCGTCTCGACCTGATCGATGAGTACAGGCTCTATGTCCATCCAGTCGTCATTGGACAGGGCAAGCCCCTGTTCCGACCATCAGACACCAAGATCAATCTGGAGCTCGCTGAGACCCGGACCTTCGGCAACGGCGTCGTCCTCCTCCGCTACCAACGCCCCGACGCACAATGAAATGACGTCCTCGAAGGAACGCGAACCGCGTTGGATGTCCCCCCAATTCGGCCTTTCGCCGAACTTAGAGTCGTGCTCATGAAGGCTCTGGC
>CAZPIZ010000428.1:0-1649 GCA_964586615.1 uncultured Acidimicrobiaceae bacterium
CCGATCACATGGACGTCAACGCCATCGACATGGCGGGTGCCGAGGACGGGCTTCGTCTCCGGATCGAACAGGGAGCGGTTCACAACGTCAAGAGGTTGATCGGTACCGACGGGATTCTTGACGGGCAGTCCCCCTACTTGATCGCAGCTTTCACCGAAACCAAGACCGTCTGGCACCCGAAAGGCTTATAAGAGGTTGTGAGTGGTGGGTGGTGAGTTCGGAACCGCCACGGTCGTTACCCTCCGCCTCAGTGGAGCGCTTATCGGTACCGGTGGATTTTCCCCTGGCATTGCGTGCCACCCTCGCCCCGCTTGGCGGACACTTTCGGCCCGATGGGTGGTGGGCGCCGATGCGGACGCCTGAGGGCCCGGCCACTCTCCATCTCCACCGCACCGGGAGCGCGGTCGAAGCAATGGCCTATGGCCCTGGCAAGTCGTGGGCACTCGAATCGGTCCCGGGACTAATCGGGGTAGACGACCACCCCGAGCAGTTCCGAACCGATCATCCCCTCCTCCGTGAATTGCACCGTCGCAATCCGGGGCTCAGGATCGGCCGCACTGGCCGAGTATTCGCCCCGCTCCTCGTTGCCATCGTTGCCCAGAAAGTCACTGGGAAGGAGGCCGGATGGGGCATGAGGGAACTAACCCGGGTCTACTCATCACCCGCGCCCGGTCCATTGCCGCTCCGCCTGCCGCCCGACCCGGCCCTTCTGGCTTCGGCGACCTATTTCGACCTCCACCCTCTAGGAATCGAGCAGCGACGGGCCGATGTGATCCGCAGGGCAGCTTCCGAGGCAGGCCGGCTCGAGGGGCTGGCGAAGGTCAACCCTGCGGAAACCCGCTCCTACCTCGAAAGAATGCGGGGGATCGGAGCGTGGACCTCAGCCGAGACTGTGGCCGTGAGCCATGGCGACTGCGATGCCGTTGCGGTTGGCGACTTCCACCTCAAAAACGAAGTCGCCTGGCATCTCACCGGTCGGCCACGAGGTACCGATGAAGAGATGGTCAAGCTGCTCGAGGAGTTTCGGCCGCATCGGGGCCGGGTCATGCGCCTGCTGGCCACCCTCGGACACGCCCCCGCTTTCGGCCCGCGCATGCCGATCAGATCGATCGCGGAGATTTAGAGGGTGCTGGTCGAAACTGAAGGCAATAACCGGCGGAAACTGCGGTCTATAACCTTAGGTTTCGTCCTCAAGGCGCTGTCACGAACTCCACGATGCGATCTCCCACGAGACCCGGATCTCTCGCATCCATGTGGGAGGCGCCGCTCAACTCTTCGAAGGTGACGTCATAGCCTGCCTCACTGGCCGATTCGAAGAACACCTCACTTGATCGGATCGGGACCAGATCATCGTCGTCTCCGTGGATCAACAACATCCTCAGATCGGGATTCTCTGTCAGGTAGGAGTACGCACTTCCTGCCGCCCAGGGAGTGGGATCATCCTCGAACCTCGTCCCGAAATAGCTGGCGAGCACCGCTGAGTAGAGCGTGGGATCGTAGGGACCGGCCAGGCCCACGAATCGACCAACTTGGACTCCGTCCCCGACCGGACAGTCGCGGCCGAAGAGGTCACCGGCGAGGCTCACCACCGAGGCGATGTGGGCGCCGGCCGAATGAGCCACCACCGTCACAGGTCCAGTCGAGGTCGT
>CAZPIZ010000429.1:0-1644 GCA_964586615.1 uncultured Acidimicrobiaceae bacterium
AAGAGGATTGCTCCGACAAAGGCACTCTCCAGTTACCAAGCACGGTGCCGATATTTCATAGATAGCCAAGAGAGGATTGACCTTGGCCGGAACTCGCCAGCGGTCCTCGATGGAAAGCTTCCTCGACGAATACCAGGTACTTCGTCTTGGGCTCGGGGTTGCCGGTCTGTTTCTGGTCGGCGGGTTTGCTCTGTGGGGGCGGTGGGACCGTGTGATGGCCCTGATCGCGGTGGCTCTTGGTTGTACTGCCATTCACGCTGTCTGGTGCCGAATTCGTCGAATCCGTTCTCCGCGGGTCATGGTGCTTTCAGATATGACCGTGTGGGGCGCCGTGTGGCTGGCTCTAGCCGGTTACCCGATCGTCATCACCGCCTCACTCGCGTTTTTGACAGTACTTGCCGTGCTGTTCGTCGACGGCTACTGGCTGGTCGGGCTTCTTGTCTACGTCAGCGGTTGGTACGGAGCTTCGCATTTCGGGACGGCCGGATTCTCGAGCGAATCCCTGTCAGCCTTCCTGGCGGTCGTGTTGACCATTGGCGGCCTGGCGGTGTTGATCTTCCGTTTGCGCAGCTGGCTTGGAAGGCTCGACGCCAATCGTTCTCAAATGCTTGGAACGGTGAGCCACGAACTCCGAAACAACCTCACCGGGATGTCGGGTCTTACTGAGATTGTCGGCACCATGCCCGACCTCGAACCAGCCGAAGCCAGGGAGCTGGTCTCGCTTGCCCATCAACAGGCTGTCGACGCCACCGACATCGTCGAGGACCTTCTCACCGCCTCCCGGCTCGAAGGGTCGTCCCTGTCGGTCCATTTAGAAGAGGTAGATGTCAACGCCGAGGTGGCGACGACTGTGCGCAGATTCGTGGGAGAAGGGACCACAGTCACCAGCACTATGACCGTGGATCTTTCGCCCGCCTGGGCAGACCCTCTCCGAACTCGCCAGGTACTTCGGAACCTCGTCTCCAACGCGGTCCGATATGGGGGGCCAATGATCTCGTTGTCCACCAGGCAGGTGGAAGGCTATTGCCAGATTGTCGTGCGCGACAACGGCGAAGGGGTTCCTCCGGAGGACGAGCAGTCGATCTTTCTCCCGTATCGGCGCTCCACCGCCACGAGAAGGCATACATCATCGGTCGGCCTGGGATTGTGGATCTGTCACCAATTGGCAACAAGCATGGGAGGCGCCATCGTCTACCGCCGCGTTGAAGGTTTCACAGAATTCGTATTCACCTTGCCTATGTCCGGCATTGGCCCGAGCCGGACGGCGTCTCGGCCAGGCAGATTGCTCCGCCGCCTCCGATCGCAAGGGATTGGTGTTTGAACCAGCAGGGACCGACGGGTCTTGAAGGCGAGAAGCGATCGGGTCAAGCCTGGGCACGGCCAATCTCCAGAGACCGGGGCAAAGATCTGGGCTTCAACCAAACGCCAATTCCGGCGACGATCTCGATGACCCCCACGATGCCCATGACCACGTCCCCGCTCACCGCGTCGGGTACGAATCCGAAATAGCGGCAGTCGATGATGGCCCCCTGGCGGTCACCAACTCCCGCGATGGATAACCTCGTCGAAAGGTCGCCGGTTCATCGTCATGACGGGTGTGAGGGGGCCATCAGCGGGAAAACCGATCGAGATGATGTACGAGCA
>CAZPIZ010000430.1:0-1642 GCA_964586615.1 uncultured Acidimicrobiaceae bacterium
GCGGCGCCGTAGACGTCACGGGCGATGATCTCGATCTTCTCCCTGATCCCCATGTTGAGCGGATAGAGATAAGCGAATTCGTTGGGTTCGTCGGCAGCAGCAACGACCGCCTCGGCCAGCTCCCGGGCTCCCTCTCCCCCCTGCCCCCAATGACGGGCCTCGACCGCGGCCGAGGCGCCCGCCGCCATCGCCGCCTCCTTGATGGCGTTGATCTCGGCCCCGCTGTCGGTCGGGAAATAGTTGATGGCCACCACCACCGGCAACCCGAATCGTTTGACCGTGTTGATGTGGGCAATCAGGTTTGGAATACCCGCCTGGAGAAGCGAGAGGTTCTCTTCCATGTAGGCCTTGTCGAGTGGTCGCCCCAGCACCACTTTGGGACCGCCACCGTGGGTCTTGAGAGCCCGGACCGTCGCCACCAGCACCACAGCATCAGGCCGCAAGCCGGAAGTGCGGCATTTGATGTCCATGAACTTCTCCATGCCCATGTCGGCCCCGAAGCCCGACTCGGTGATCACGTACTCGCCGAGATGAAGGGCGATCCGGTCGGCCAGGATCGAGGAGTTGCCGTGGGCGATATTGGCGAAGGGCCCGGCGTGGACGAAGGCCGTCTGACCCTCGAGGGTCTGCATGATGTTGGGATGGAGTGTCTCCTTCATGAGAACCGTCACCGCCCCGGCCACCCCAAGATCTTGGAGGGTCAGGGGCTTGCCGTCCTTGGAGGTGCCGAAGACAACCCGGGCGACCCGTTCCCGCAGGTTGCGGAGCGCACTCGAATAGTCGGCCCCGTCAACCAGGGCCAGGATCGCCATCAACTCTGAGGCCACGGCGATGTCGAAGCCGGTCTCACGGGGACGGCCCTCGTCGCGGCCTCCGAGGCCCACGATCACGTTGCGCAACGCCCGGTCGTTGATGTCGAGAACCCGGTTCCATTGCAAGTTGAAAACGTCGATCCCGAGCCGCTCCAGCCCTAGTTTGGACAGGGCATCGTCGGTGAGCCGCGATTCGTGAAACCAGCGGGCGTCGATGGCGGCTGCCACCAGGTTGTGAGCGACGGTGATGGCGTGGACGTCACCAGTGAGGTGGAGGTTGAACTCGTCCATCGGGACCACCTGGCTGTAGCCGCCACCGGCGGCGCCGCCCTTGATACCGAATGTCGGACCCATCGAAGGCTGGCGAATGCAGGCGATGGCGTTCTTGCCGATCACACCTAGACCCTGGGTGAGGCCGATGGTGGTGGTGGTCTTCCCCTCGCCGAGCGGGGTGGGAGTGATGGCAGTGACGTCGATGTACTTGCCGCGCGGGTTCGACGAGATCCTCTTGAGGATGTCGAGATGGACCTTGGCTTTGGTCCTCCCGAAGGGGATCAGATCGTCATCCTCGAGACCAATCCTCGCGGCCACTTCCGATATGGGCAGGATCTTGGCCGCCCGGGCGATCTCAATGTCACTCGGTCCGATCATCGGCGGTCCTCCTTGGTGTGGTTGGCCTCTCTGGTGTAGCTATTTGCGCGGGCACTGACGCGTTCTGCGGTGTCCATGACGAGCCGGGCGACAGTGTCGGGACCGTCAGTTCCGGGGAAACGGTAGGTAGGTCCGTGAACATGGATGGCTCCCAATGCCCGCCGGGCCTGGTCGAAGAC
>CAZPIZ010000431.1:0-1634 GCA_964586615.1 uncultured Acidimicrobiaceae bacterium
CTTACTGGGTCGGTTCTCATGAGGGTGATGCGTACTGGGTCTTGGGTGGCCTCTACACCTATAAGGCGGTGGCTGAACAGGTGGGCGGCGATTACACCGCCATCGAGGTGCGAGCCGGGGGAGGTTTGTCTGTTCCCGTCCATCACCACGATAAGGAGACAGAGGCCTTCTACGTGGCGGCTGGGTTGGTGACGCTCTTCGTCGAGGGTGCGGAGGTGAAGGCCGATCCGGGATCCTTCATCTTTGTCCCGCCCGGGGTGGAGCATGCCTTCCGGTTCGAGTCGGAGGGGCGGATGCTGCTGCTCTTGACGCGGGGGACTGGCCATGAAGGACTGTTCCGGGCGATCGGTGAACCGGCGCCGACTCACACGGTTCCGCCTCTTCCCGAGGTTTTCCCTGATCTCGAGGAGATGGGACGGGTGGCGGCCCGGTTCGGGACGACGATCGTGGGTCCGCCACCGGCGTGACGGTCGACATCTCGATGTGGGTTCGGCCGCCTCTGGTGTCAGCGAGAGCGTACGATCCGGCGATGGGATCCGCCGACACCGCCGATCGTGCCCGCCGGGAGGTCGTTCGTCTCGCCCATCGGGGCCTTGATCTTGTCACGTTTTTGAGGCTGGCGGGTGAGCAGATTCGACGTGTGGTGGAGCACGAAGGAGCGGCGTGCTTTTTCACCGTCGACCCTTCGACCTTGTTGCTGACCGGTCACGTCAACGAGGATCTGGCCCGGGATGACGAGCGGAGACGAGCAGTGAATCTCGGCGTCATGACCAACGAGTACCGGGAGGAGGACTACAACAAGTTCGCGTCGTTAGCAACTGGACCACACTCGGTGGGGATACTCGCCGAAGCCACCGGTGGCCAGCCTGAACGGAGTCCCCGGTATCACACTCTCATCCGTCCGTTCGGGCTCGAGGCCGAACTGCGGGCCGCTTTCGTCGCCGACGGTTCCTGTTGGGCAGGAGTCGCCATGTTCCAGAGACCGGACCAGCCAGGCTTCGCCGAGGCGGATGGAACATTTGTGGCCGGTTTGTCCAGACCGATGGCCGAGGGAATTCGCACTGCGCTCGTACTCCAGGCGACTGGCGACGTCGAATCGCCCGAAGCTCCGGGCCTGGTCGTTCTCGACGAGCACGACCGGGTGGAAGCATTGAGCCCATCGGTTGCCTACTGGTTGGAACAGCTCATCGACCCGGGACAGCCCGGTTCGGACGGCCTTCCGGGTGCGATCCATGCGGTTATAGAGCGGACCCGGCTGGCGGCGGACTCGGGAGAGGAAGCGGGTCCGGTGCGGGCACGCATCCCCACCCGCAGCGGGCGGTGGCTGACGGTCCACGGGACCCTCCTCGAGGGTCGGCACAAGGGCACCGCCGTCATCATTGAGCCAGCGCGACGGCCAGAAATTGCCCCACTTCTGCTCAAGGCTTATGCGCTCAGCGGTCGCGAACAGGACGTGGCTCTGTGCGTCCTGCAGGGTCTATCGACGGCCGAGATCGCTGAACGCCTTTTCATCTCCGCCCACACCGTGCAAGACCACCTCAAAGCGATCTTCGACAAGGTCGGGATACGCACCAGACGCCAACTGGTGTCAACGGTGTTCTTCGACCACTACTTTCCTCGTCTCCAGGAGGAAC
>CAZPIZ010000432.1:0-1629 GCA_964586615.1 uncultured Acidimicrobiaceae bacterium
ACAGGAAGTGTTCATTGGGTGAGAAAGGCGGCGCTGACGGTGGGTGCATTCTTGGGTAATGGCCGCGGAGGCGACGTAGGCACGGGTGATAGGGGGAATGTCAAGCTGGTAGATCGAGTCGGTGGCCGACGGTGATGAGAGGTTCCGGGAGCTTCGTCACGCGGAGGGGAGGTCGCTCTCCGACTTGGCGGTTGGTCTCGGCCAGGGGTATGGAGACCACGAAATGCGTCTCGCCTCGAGTTCTTCTGTAGGAGATCTCACAGTTCATCCGCTTGCACAGCTGTCCGGCGACGGAGAGCCCCAACCCCATATAGCCGGTGATTCCCGACCCGGAACGGTAGGCGAACCGGGTGAAGAGGCGTTGTTGGACTTCGGTGGGCACGCCTGGCCCGTGGTCGATGACAACACAGATATAACGATCTCCTCTTATCTGGCCCTTGATGGCCACCTCGGACTTTCCGTGGCGATGGGCGTTGACCAGAAGGTTGCGGAGAACCTGGCGGAACGACTCGGGATCGACGCGTATCTGAACATCTTGGTAGTCCACCGTGAGCCGGGCACCCAGCAACGCCATGAACTCGTTTACCAGTTCGACCTGTTGGCCGAACCAAACCTCCTGAGGCAGTATGTGGATAGCACCTGCATCGAGGCGTGCCGACATCAGCAGGTCATCGACCATCCGGCCCAGCTCGGCCGACTCGGCGATGATGAAATCGACATGTTTGGCGTCCTCGTCATCAGGGATCGATTCTTTCAGTACATGGGCGAAGCCGACGATGCCGGTCAGAGGCGTACGCAGGCCGTGTGATACGTTGGCGATAAATTGATCCTTTGCCCGAAACAAGTCGTTCTCCAGTTCCAGGCTGAACCTCTCGCGCTCTCGCCAGAGGCGGCGACGTACCGTCCGTCGGTAGAGGGTTATGGCCAATCCCATGACAGCAGTGACAAGGACGAAACGCAACGCCTCAGTGCGTTCCCCTAACCAGGGGGTGAACCGTTGAGAGCTTATGGCAGCTGCGAACGCTCCTCCCGATACCGTCGAAGTGACTCCGACTATGACATTGAGCAGACGACGAAGAGGGGCAGCTTCCACTGCGGATGGGTAACGGTGCGCTGATCCGGTCATGCCAAACCTATCGGCGGGCCGGCACGTGTTCGTGACCCTAAATTTGCTGGAGGCCGCAAGAACACGGCCGCACACCCTATCTGCGCCGAATGTCCGCCCCTCAATGGCATCGGCAAGGTCGATGGCTTTCCTGCGATCTAGGCAGGCCTGCGACTAGAGCCAGGTGTGGTCATGGCTCTCAGTCGGTGGTGAGCCGCGTATATCTGGCATTGGCTGGCTTCCAACGCCGGTTATCGACCCCCACCATGGTGAATATGGCGATGACTACGCCTAGGACGATCGCTTGGAGCAGTTGACTTTGGATGGTCTCCACCGCGGATCGAAAGGCGACCGTGAGACCCTCTCGAGGGGAAATGTGCGCGCGCCCGCCTCTGGCTCCGACCTCCCCGTCGTTGGATGGGCCACCCATGACCGATGAGATGACCAGCGAATCCTTCGATTCATATTCCGGATTCGGTGCCGGGTGGGTAGTTGTCGTAGTTCCCACTATCCAACTTTCAAGC
>CAZPIZ010000433.1:0-1619 GCA_964586615.1 uncultured Acidimicrobiaceae bacterium
GGCGACGAGCCCGGACGGGGTGTCGATGGCGACCACCTTGCCGCCGTCGATGAGTGCTAGTCGATCGGCGAGTCGCTCGGCCTCCTCCATGAAATGGGTGACCAGGACGATCGTGATGCCGCGGTTTTTCAGCTGCTCGATCAGATCCCAGGTGTCGCGGCGGGCCTGCGGGTCGAGCCCGGTAGTCAACTCATCGAGGATCGCGATCTCGGGGTTGCCGACCAGTGCCAGTGCGATCGAGAGACGCTGTTTCTGACCGCCCGATAGCTTCGCGAACTTCTCGTCGCGTTTGTCGGCCAACCCCAGTTGATCGAGAAGATCGGGCCAATGAGCGGGGGCCCGATAGAAGGAGCTGTAGAGATCGAGCGCCTCCCACACCTTGATCTTGTCTGGGAGCCTGCTCTCCTGGAGCTGGGCGCCCACACGTTGATGGAGCTCGGCGCCATCGCGTTGGGGATCGAGGCCGAGCACTCGAATGCGCCCTCCGTCAGGTCTGCGCAGGCCTTCGATCGACTCGACGATCGTGGTCTTCCCGGCCCCGTTCGGTCCGAGGATCCCGAAGATCTCGCCTCTCTCGACACTGAAGGTCACGTCGTCGACGACGGTCTTGCCGCCGTAGCGCTTGACCAGGCCGTCCACCTCGATGACTGGCATGTGCTGCTCCTTTGAAGGTTCACCCATAGGATCAGCATGTCGGAGAACGCCCCCAGCCGACATCGGCCGGGCGGCTACTTCAGGGGCCGGCGCGGATGACCCTGCCGATCAACCAATCGGTGGACAGCTCATCGGCAAGAGGCGATTGGACCGGTGGACCCTCAGCGGATGGCGGTGATGACGTGGGCGAGCGCCCGCGTCGCGATACCGATACCGCTGCCGGCCGCCGTTTCGAGAACCTCGGCCTCGGTGAGGTCCGAGAACCGCCGAGCGAGATCGATGGCATAGGGCTCGAAGATAAGCGGCCCCATGTATCGGTCGTAGAGGGCGGGGATTGACCCCTCGAATTCGGTGTCAGTAGATCAACACGGGCCTGATACCTTGTCTCGTTGTGCCTAACCGTGTCTCGGAGCCATGCCGATAAGGAACACGCCGTCTGGATACGGCTTGGCAACGAAGGCGTTCCATTGGGTCATCTTCGTGATCATGTCCGTTCAGTTCCTGGTGGGCTACACCATGACCAGAATCGACGACGACAACTTCGAGGCGATTCCGGGTCTCTCCGAGGACAGGCTCTTCGCAGTGCACATGTCTCTCGGGGCAACGGTTTTAGTTCTGGCGCTGCTTCGCCTGGCCTGGCGCATGCTGACACCGTTGCCCTTGTGGGCCCCGACCCTGACCTCATTCGAGCGAAAGTACGCCCATTTCGTGGAGTGGGCTCTGTACCTCCTGATGTTCGCGATCCCGCTCTCGGGAATGTTGGCGGCAATGGCGGATGGCAAGGACGTCGTGCTCTTCGGAATCCTCGAGGTCCCGCCGCTGGTGCCTGACGACAGCGACCTCGATGACCTCACCCTTGCCTTTCACATTGCGGGCCATCTGGCTTTCTTTGCTGCGCTTGCGCTCCACGTCGGACTTGTCGTCAAGCACCAAGTGATTAATCGGGATCGACTACTCAACCGCAT
>CAZPIZ010000434.1:0-1613 GCA_964586615.1 uncultured Acidimicrobiaceae bacterium
TTGTGGACGCAATGGCCGCCAAGGAACAGACCGAGCGTCTGGCCGAAGGGTGACCAGTCAAATGTTCACACCGCGATCTAGGCGGTAGCCCACAGCCCCCGGCCTCAGTGCCGTCTAGAAAACCGGTGGCTCGTCCGCCGGTGGTGCCGACAGGGGAGGGGGTGGTGGCGTTGGCGTGGACGCCACGGCCGGTGGAGTGGCCTTGCCCATGCCCGGGGGCCTGTAGAGGTCGACGCTGAAGGGCCGTTTCTGTTGGTCCCGCAGCACGACCGTGGTCATGATCTTGTCGGCGAAGGTCTGCTTCATCGGGTCGAAGAGGGGGAAGAGGTACCCGACGAAGCAGATCCCGTCGAGCAGATGGGCAAGCTTTCTGACAACGCCCATCCCACCACCGATCAGTTGACCGTCGGTTGCTCGCACCACCTTTAGACCGGTTATTGCCTTGCCGGGACTTTGGCCGGTTTCCCCCTCAAGGAAACCCAGATAGAAACTGAATGCCGAGAGCACGAGGTAACCCAACACCAATACGACGGTGGCCAATCCATCCGAGACGATCCCGATGATCGCCGACACCACAAAGAGCGCGATATACAGGGCCAGCACAGCCGCGGCATCGATCAATGTTGACACTACGCGGTCTCCCCAGGATGCCAACGGTCCTGGTGCGGTTGCAGGTTGACTCATCATGACCTTTCGTCTCTACTTGCCGTCATCATCGCAGTCTCGCGCGGGGGAGGTCGGCAAAACGTCATCTCACGACCAACCCATCGATAACACGGACCTGCCTGCTTTGCCTCGGCACGAGCTGCTGCGGCTGGTGGCGAGGGTGACCGGACGGAGTCTCAAAGAGGTGAGGTACGGATTGGATCTCACCCGCGACCAGCGTGCACGATTGGAGGTGTTGGCTGCTCGACGGCTCAATGGCGAGCCGCTGCAGTATCTCGAAGGGACGGTGTCGTTAGGGTCGGTGGAGCTTGCGGTCGATGAGAGAGTGCTGATTCCTCGCCCCGAGACCGAGTACCTGTTCGAGATGCTGGACCCATCGTCGCATCCATCCCTCGTGGTCGACCTGTGCACGGGTTCGGGGGCCTTGGCTCTCGCCCTGAAGCGGAGATACCCGTCGGCTCGCGTGATTGGCACTGATGTTTCCAGGGCTGCCCTCGAGGTTGCTATCGCCAATGGCGTCGCCAATGATCTGATCGTGGACTGGTTCCAGGGTGACCTGTTCGACGCCCTGCCGGGTGAGCTTGCCGGGGAGGTCGATCTCCTCGTTGCCAACCCCCCATACATCGCCGAGGGAGATTGGAGCGGGTTGCCTGAAGACGTTCAAAGAGAGCCCCGCCTTGCCCTCATCGCCGGGCCAACCGGCATGGAGATCGCCGATCAGATCCTGGCGAAGGTTCGCCGATGGCTGGCACCGTCCGGTGAGGCGTGGGTCGAGGTGGGCGAAGATCAGGCTCAGGACCTGGCTGACCGGTTCTCGGCTCAGGTCGTGATCGATCAGTACGGTCGGGACCGCTTTGTTCGGGTCAGCGCTTCCTGATCACTATGAGGAGGACCTGATCACTATGAGGAGGATCTGACCATCACGAACCGGAGGCCAGCCGCTCTGC
>CAZPIZ010000435.1:0-1604 GCA_964586615.1 uncultured Acidimicrobiaceae bacterium
CCGGGTCGCTTTTCGGTCGCTGCGTTCGAGGGTTGCCTTCGTGCCTCAGGAGGGGTTTCTCTTCAACACCACCATTGCCGACAACGTTCGATACGGCCGTCCCGGGGCCTCGGCTCGGGAGATCCAGACTGCATTCCTCGAGCTGGGTTTGGACGCGTGGCTGGATCGTCTTCCGGACGGCCTCGAGACCGCAGTGGGCGAGAGGGGCGCCAACCTGTCGGCGGGCGAACGCCAGCTGGTGGCGATGGTGAGAGCCTGGATTGCCGGGCCTGATCTGCTGGTGCTGGACGAGGCGACTTCAGCAGTTGATCCGGCTCTGGAAGTATCGCTGCGCCGCGCCATCGAACGACTCACCGCCGGTCGGACTTCAATCACCATCGCCCATCGTCTCTCCACCGCCGAGGCAGCAGATGAGATCCTCGTCTTTGACCATGGCGGACTAGTCGAGCGAGGGAACCATGCCGAGTTGCTGGCCATTGGAGGGGTCTATTCCAAGTTGTATGCCGATTGGAACAAGGCCACGAGACCGGCTGCGAGCTAACTTCCGTATGCTTCTCAGATGGCAAGCATTCCCCAGTCCGTCCGCGATCTTCTGGCGACCGGTCCTTTCGGCCACATGGTGACCCTGGATTCCGACGGGACCCCACATGTCACTCTTACCTGGGCCGGGTTTGACGAAGACGAACTCGTATTCGCCACCTTCCCCGACCAGCTCAAGCTTCGGAGCCTGCGTCGTGACCCACGCGTCGCGTTGTCATTCCAGGCCAAGGAGAATACGGGCCAGGGCCTGCACCCTTACGCTGTTATAAGCGGCCTAGCTCGTGTGTCCGAGGGCGGAGCCCTGGAGTTGATGGACGAGCTGGCGCCGGCCTATATGGGATCGGGGGCGAAGTTCCCAATGCGAGACGTTCCTCCGGGGTTTGTCGTTCACGTCAACATCGACAGGATCTACGGCGTCGGACCGTGGGGGCACGACTTCTAGAACCGAAGCCGAGCTGGGGTTGGCTAGCTCCTCGAATCGAGAACCGCCCGGGCGAGTGGGATGGCGCGCTCGCACAGCGACCCGTCGAGTACATCCGAGCCCTGGTTATCCGCCATCGGAAGCACCGAGACGTAGACAATCCGATTCCCCGATCGCGCCAGCACGCCCCCAAAGATGCTGAACCCGGCGTCGGTGCAGAACGCTCTATCCCCGAGGCCTGCGACGTCTTCTCCGCGGAAGGGAACGCTCTCTACCGAGATCGAACCTGAGGCGTCGGAGCTGCTCGATACCACCTGGCCATCGGCGATGTCTTCGGCTGTCGCGAGCACTGCGTCGGCGTCACCGCCCTCGTACAGCGACACCCACGCCTGGGTGGCGGAGTCGTCGCTGCTGATGAAACAGGAGGGCTCGTCAGGCAGAAGCCGGGTGTCCCTGATCAATCCTAGGATCGACCCGAGTGCGGAGTCTCCTGACTCGACGCTGACATCGACGCCAAGGGCATCGGAGGCTTCGGTATCGGTGATGAACTCACACGAGTCCGAGGTGGTCAGTTCGGTATCGATGTTGTCGACGAACCGCCGGACGCCAAAGAACACGAACGCCAACACGGCGACCACGCCCA
>CAZPIZ010000436.1:0-1604 GCA_964586615.1 uncultured Acidimicrobiaceae bacterium
CTGCGCAGCAGAGCCAGGATCTCTCCTCTGATCGAGGCGTCGAGGCTCGCCACCGGCTCGTCGGCGAGGAGCAGCCGGGGCGAGGTCACCATTGCCCCGGCAATCACTACCCGTTGTCGCTGACCACCGGAGATTTCGTGGGGGTAACGCGGCAGGAACCGATCGGCCGGACGGAGACCCGACATGGCGAGAGCCTCTCGCACTTTGGTCTCCTCGTCTCCGTCGAACCGGGAGATGCGGAGACCTTCGGCGACGATCTCGTACACCGTCCGACGGGGATTCAAGGCTCCGGTCGGGTCCTGAAAGATCATCTGAACCGTGTCGCGGTGCCGGGCGTCGGCCGGCACTCCTTCCAGGCGGATTTCGCCCGACGTCAGCGGCTGCAATCCCTGTATGGCCCGGATCAAGGTCGTCTTGCCGGATCCGGACTCTCCCACCAGAGCCAGCACTTCTCCCGGAAACACCCGCAATGATGCCCCGTCCACCGCCCGGGCAGCACCAAAGCTGACGTGAAGGTCGTCCACTTCGACCAGCGGAGACTTCATCGCAGGGATCCTGCCTCGGGCCCCACATGGATGCAGGCCGCCCGGCGGTCATCGCCGGCCGGATAAAGAGGTGGGTCGAGTTCGGCGCACCGCTCGACGGCAACAGGACAGCGCGCCCGAAACGAGCATCCCGGAGGCAGCTGAGCCGTATCCGGGGGGTCGCCGGCGAGCCCGGAAGGCTTCATGCGAGAGGCCGGATCTCCGATCGTGGGAAAGGCGGCGGCCAGGGCTCTGGTGTACGGGTGCAGGGGACTCTCGAAGACGGTGCCGGACGGACCTTCCTCGACCATCCGCCCGGCGTACATGATTCCAAGCCGGTCGCAGACGTAGGTGAGGACCGAGAGGTCATGGGTGATGAACACCATGGTCAGACCACGTTCGGCCCGAAGGCGCTCGAGCAGCCAGAGCACCTGTGCCTGCACCATCAGGTCGAGTGCAGTTGTGGGCTCGTCTGCGATGAGGATGGTCGGATCGCAGGCCAGAGCCATGGCGATCAGAACCCGTTGCCGCTGACCACCCGACAGCTGATGGGGATACTCGCGGCCCCGGGCTGCTGGAATACCGACCTGTTCCAGGAGGTCTCCCACCCTCTTCCTGGCGGCCGCTTGGGTTGGCTCGGTCTTGTGGAGAAGGATCGGTTCGACGATCTGGGCGCCGATGCGCTGGACCGGGTTGAGAGCGTGAAGTGCGCCCTGAAAAACGATGGCACCCTTGGTCCATCGAACGGCCCGCAAACGGCCCGGCTTCATGGTGAAGATGTCTTCGCCCTCGATGAGGACCTGTCCCTCGACCTCGGTTCTGGGAGGCAACAGCCTGAGGATGGCGTTGGCCAGCGTCGACTTGCCGCATCCGGATTCGCCTGCCAGACCAAGCGAGTCACCCCTTTGCAGGTCGAAGGTCACACCTCGAACGGCGGGCACCTTGCCCGAAGCCACCGTGTAGGTGACCCTCAGATCGCGCACCGACAAGACGGTGTCGCTGGCTGCGTGGTCGCGTGTCCCCGGTTCCTCCGCCTTCCCTCTTCCGTCTTCCGCCTGATCCTTCATCTCCGCTCCGCCA
>CAZPIZ010000437.1:0-1603 GCA_964586615.1 uncultured Acidimicrobiaceae bacterium
ACGAGCGGGATCCAGTATGAGACCACCCTGAAGACGAGTACCGGAGCCAGTGTCACCTCCGGCGGGTAGGCGAACGCCGCCAGAGCGCCCACCAGACCGGCTTCGGTGAATCCGATTCCGCCCGGGGTCCCCGGCAGACCCCCGGCCAGCTGGCTAATTCCGAAGGCGGCGGCTACCTGCATGGGGGTCAGATGGAGATCGAAGGCCTCCATCACCAGGAACAGGGCCAGGGCCTCTAGTGCCAGACGACCCCACAGCCAAGCCTGCGACCGGACATCGGGGACGTGGCTTTCGGTTGGCGGACCGAGTATGTCCCGCAACCTTGCCGGCAACCGACTGCTCAGCAGGCCGATCCACCTGGTGCCAAACATCAACCCCAGGCCGATCGCAAGCGCGATGATGCCGACCACCCAGGTGCCGGCCTCGAGAGAGCGGTAGAGGCCCCGATTGATCACCCACAGCAGGGCAAACCCGGTGCCGATCAGCAACCCGGAATAGTTGAGAACGGTGGCGCGCACCGCCGATCCTCCCGTCGCCCGCGCTTCCTTGCGCACAACCCACGACATCGCCACCGGAGTCACGGCGCCACCGGCCGGAATCAGCCGGGCAACCCCGGCACCGACCAGGGCTGCCTTGAACGCAGAGGAAGGATGGAGACTGCCACCGGTTTCGATGACACCGTGGCGGAACTGCATTCCGAACATGTATTTGGCCCCGAGTTGGGCGAAGGCGGCAGCGATGAGCAGGAGCCAGTCGAACGAGGTGAGGTCGGGGACGTCGAGATTCAAGAGCGCTCCGACCAGAGCCACGGCGTAGAGAAGCGCCGCCACCGAGGCCACGACCAGGATGGTGCGGCGATGAAACCGCCGCATCAGTGACCGACCGGCTCCTCCGCGCTGGCCAGCTCATCCCCAGGATCGCGGTCGAACACTGCCCGATAGAGGGCGGCTCTCACCCCCGGCTCATGCCCGGGATTGCCCTGCATCCGCCGAAAGATCATCAACAGACTCAGACCAAGTGAGGCAAGTGCAACCGGGGCGGGTTTGCGAAACACCGCCGCCAGAACCGGAAGCGAGGACCACCCGATGAAACCACCGAGACCGCCACCGATCTTCCATCCCGCCGCCGCCCAGCCCCCAGGCCATACGAGCATGGAGAAGTCCACCCCGGCCAATATCCCGGCCGAGGGAGCCAGGCCCCGCCCCGAGCGGCCCTTCATGAAGATCGACCAGTTGTGCCCGGCGACAATGGCCAGGCCCGAGACCGAGACCACCGCCGGGCCTATCCCCTGGTTGCGAAGCAGGAGGACCGGGATCAGCCCCTTGAGGCCGTCAAGAAGCGCGGCGATCATGCCCGCCGGCACGCCAACGCTACGGGTGAGGTTCCCGGCGCCGACATTGCCCGTGCCGACTTTGCGAAGATCTACCCCGCACAGAGCGCCAACCAGAAAAGCAAAAGGCACCGCACCGAGAAGATACGAGGCGGCCGTTACAAGCAACCAGACGATTGGCCCGTCCATAAGCGGCCAACAAGGTACCAGTTAGAACCGGGGGACAAAGCCGCCGAGAAGCGTTCTGATCCGAGCGGGGGCTTCGAGCATCAA
>CAZPIZ010000438.1:0-1580 GCA_964586615.1 uncultured Acidimicrobiaceae bacterium
CGCTTAGGTCCTGGCGTTGGCGAAGATCCTCTCTATCACCTCGAGGTTCGCCACTGCGTCCTGCGGATCGGTCGGCACCGGAAGATCGTCACGCACCGCCCGCGAGAAGGCGTCGACCTGGATGCCGTATTGGTCGCCGGCCTCAACCTCATGAATCTCGACACCCGGAGACACCGGAGGATCTCCTCCTGAGAATTGAAGGATGCGGGTGGGGAGGTCGGGCGGGATGTTGAATGGGATCTCGATCAGGAGCCGGCCGGCTGTACCCACGAGATGGACCCTCTGGTCATCCTCGAGCTGGGTAGAGCAGGTGAAGGTCGCGTGGCGCCCGCCGAAGTCGAGAATGGCCGAGGTGACAACGTCGGTGCCAAAGGACTCGTCGCGCCGGGTCGCCGCCTTGACGCCGGTGGGCTCCGATGCGAAGAGCATCCGGGCGAGGTTGACGGGATAACACCCAATGTCCAGCAACGCCCCTCCCCCGTAGGCGACGATGTTGCGGATGTCGCCCGGGTCAACGTTGCGGTACGAGAAAAATGACTGCATCGCCAGGAGATCACCGATCGCCCCGTCGGCCAGGATCCGCCGGACCTTGCCCCACAAGGGATGTAGCCGATACATGAACGCCTCCATCAACTTCACACCGGCCCGATCGCAGGCGTCAATCATCCGCCGGGCATCGGCGCTGGTAGGTGCGAGCGGCTTCTCGCAAAGAATGTGTTTGCCGGCCGCGGCAGCCGCCAGCGTCCATTCGGCGTGCAGGTGATTGGGGAGAGGGATATAGACAACTTCGATGTCTGGATCCTCGAGCAGGGCTTCGTAAGACCCGTAGTGCCTTCCGATGCTCAGACGTTCGGCAGTGTCGGCCGCTCGATCGATAGAGCGAGAGGCGATTGCCTCAACCCGGGTCAGCGCCGAACGCTGCATGGCCGGGATCACCTTGTGAATAGCGATATCGGCACATCCGAGGATCCCCCAGCGCACAGGATCAGGGGTCATTTCCTGGGAACTATCCATTCCAAAGCCTCCGGCGGGGTGGACCGCTGTCCTGACTAAGGCATGGCACTCGATCATCATATGATCCCAGATGATCCCCCTTCTCGGCGCGTCAGATCGACACCAAGGCGTCGTCCCTTCCCGCCAGAACGAGAAATAGTGGCAACGACTGACCGCGGCGCCGCCGGAGCAGGTTGGCTATTGGCGGGTATCGCAGCCGGAACCCTGGTCACGGTCGCTCTGGTGCTGGGCGGCGTTTCCTTCTTCCGCCGGGGAATCCCGGCGGCCGCCTTGGATCCGCCCCATTTCGTCGAGGAGGCAGCCACGGCCGGCATTGATCACGTCTACGACGGGGAGTTCACTTTTTTCGTTGGCGGTGGGGTGGCCGTCTTCGATTGCAATGATGACGGGCGGCCTGACCTCTACTTCGCCGGTGGCACCAATCCGGCAGCTCTGTTTGGAAACGAGAGCCCGGCCGGAGGAGCTCTGAGATTCACCGAGATCTCCAACGCTTCAACCGACCTCACCGAGGTGACCGGGGCCTATCCGTTAGACATTGATGGCGATGGGCACGTCGACCTTGCGGT
>CAZPIZ010000439.1:0-1579 GCA_964586615.1 uncultured Acidimicrobiaceae bacterium
TGGCGGGTGGTGCCGGTCTGCTCGTGATTGGCGTCGTCTTTCGCAAGCTCTGAGTCCAGGGTCGCGGCTTCCGCCTTCCGCTTTAGGTCTACCGTCTAACCCATGCCGGTCATGGTTGTCGGTGCCGATCATCCGCTGGGCGAGGTCATCGCTCGCAAGCTGGCGGCGCCGGATCGAGAGGTGCGTGCCTTCATCAGTTCCGCGGATTTACATGGGCCCCTCCGCGCCCTCGGAATCAAGGTGGCGATCGGTGACCTATCCGACCAGAGCCATATCGAGGCAGCAGCAACTTCATGTTTCACCGTCGTCTTTATCGAACCCGCCCTGGGCGATGGAAGAGAGCTTGCATTCGCCGCAGCGGAAGCCGCCACCACGGGTTGGGCGAAAGCCGCCACGGACGCCGGGGTGAAACGGGTGATCTGGGTCGGCGCTGGCGCTCCACCGGTCAAAGGACTCGAGATGGCGGCGGTTACCGTCGACAATCGGACTCCGGACGAGATCGCCGACGAGGTTGCCTTTCTCGACGACCTGGCCCAACTGCCACCCGGCTCTTAGCGAAGATGGCCTAGAAAAAACCAGGTCTAAAAAGAGCCTGGCACCCCTCTGGGGATCTGACGAAGCTGGCGGGTCGGGCGGGGGCAAACATCGAGATCGATCGACGGTTTGCCATCGCCCGGCTGGCACATGGTGTGAATGATGTCTGCTAGCCGTTGTTTTTGGGCGGCCTCAAGCGCTACAGCCTGACCCTCCACCAGATATGGATAGGGATTGATGATCCGCGACCCGATGTGAAGTTCGAAGTGGGTGTGCGACATGCCGCCCTCGGCGTTGCCCGAGTTGCCGACGAAAGCGATATGGCGCCCGGCGCCAACATGCGAGCCTTCCTCGAGCTCATCGATCACTGTCAGCGCCCAATCCGCCCGACCGTTGTTGCGACCGGGATCGTCGTTGTTGAGATGCAGATACCAGCTCTGCCAGCCGTCGGCGTGGTCGATGATCATGTAACGACCGGCTCTTGGAGACTCGGCGATTCTGTTGATGGTGCCCTCGGCGATGGCGTAAACGGGGGAGAGCTTGGGTGCCATCAGATCGATGCCCATGTGGATCCTCCCATCGGCCTTGGCCAATCCAAAGGTCTGGGTGAACCACGTGTCGATGGGATCCTGGGGAAAGAGGAATTCCAAACGGGGCCCCGAAGCACCCAGCGCCGCCACCGGAACCTGTAGGACAGCTGCGGCGCCAGCGGTTGCCAGCATCCGCAGGAACTGCCGGCGGCCCAGAGGTTGTCTTGGCGATAGCACGAGTGCACCTAGGTGATAAGCAGGAGACGGAACGAAACGTTCCAGGAGAGTGCAAAAAGCTAGCCCTGGGAAGCAGCCGCCGCAAAACAGGCTGGACCGCAGAAGTCCCGGGGGCCGAAGCCCCCGGGACTCTGATTGTCGGCCCCGTGTGTTAGCCACTTGGGCCAGCGCCCCTAGTTACCCGTATCCCGAACGCCCCAATCGGTCGACCAGACGGTCGTCTGACCGGGTAGCGCCACTCCCTGGCTACAGGCGATGGGCACAACCGTTATCGGCGA
>CAZPIZ010000440.1:0-1579 GCA_964586615.1 uncultured Acidimicrobiaceae bacterium
GGCGCCGCCCCGATCGACCGGAACTCCTTTATCGGCCGCTACGTCTTCCCCGACGCCATGGAAGGCACCCTCACCGGAGACATCGCTGCCCGGCTCACCGCCCGTTTGGTGGTGGAAGGCGCCAACGGTCCGACCACAGCCCAAGCCGAGGCCACCCTGCACGACGCCGGCCATGTGGTCCCCGACCTCGTGGCCAACCCTGGTGGCGTCATCTCCTCCTACTTCGAGTTGGTGCAGAACCATCAGCGGCTGGCCTGGCCCGAAGCCGAAGAGCGGCGCCGGGTCCTGGAACGCATTGAACAAGCCTGGGGCCTCGTTGCCGACCAAGAGCCCGGCCAGTGGCGCACCTCAGCGCTCACCACCGGCATCCTCAGGGTGATCGACGGGATGCGGGCCGGCGGCATGAGACTGCCCAGATCGTGTTGAGCGCCCGTCCCGATGTCACCGTCATCGGCGCAGGCCCCGCCGGGTTGGTGGCGGCTGCGACCCTCGCCCGCGGCGGACGACGAGTCGAAGTGGTAGAGCGGGCTGCAACTATCGGACATCGTTTCGCCGGCGACTTCCAAGGTCTCGAGAACTGGTCATCAGGCGAAGACGCCATCGAACGACTACGTCTCCTGGGGGTCCGACCCGACTTCGCACACAAGCCGGTCCAAGAGGTGACCTTCTACGACCGCAGCCTCCGTCCCACCGTCGTGTCGGCCACCGAGCCGCTGTTCTACCTGGTCCGTCGCGGCCCCGGCGAAGGCACCCTCGACACCGCCCTCCTCGACCAGGCCCGCCGCTGCGGAGCAGGGGTGATCCTCGGTCGGGGCGCGGAGCGGGCAGGGACCGGTGACATCGTGGCGATCGGACCGCGCTACGCGGACGGTCTCGCCACCGGCTTCGTCTTCCCAACCGACCTGGACGACCAGGCCCACTGCATCATCTCGGAGGACCTCGCCCCCGCCGGCTACGCCTACCTCCTGGTGTGGAACGGAAGCGCAACCATGGCAAGCTGCCTGTTCGACCGGCAGCAGGATTGGCGTCGGGTCAGACAGTTCACCGTCGAGGCGTTCTCCCGAGTGGTGGACGGGCTCAACCTGACCGAGGCGCGCCCGTTCAGCGGATACGGGTCGGTGTTCGGGACCCCCCATTACCGCGACGAAGCCGGCCGTCTCTACGTGGGCGAGGCCGCCGGGCTCCAGGACCCCGAATGGGGGTTCGGGATGTGGTATGCGATGGAATCCGGTGCCCTGGCCGCCCGATCCCACCTCGAAGGCTTCGACTACGCTCGCGCCGCTCGGCGACAGTTCGGACCGATCCGTGACGCCGCCTTCTGCAACCGGCTTGTCTACGAGCGTCTTCCCCCCGTGGCGATCCCCTGGCTGTTTCGTCGAGCCGCTTCCTCCGCCGACATTCGCGGGCGCCTTGGTCGCCATTGGGCACCAAACC
This sequence comes from uncultured Acidimicrobiaceae bacterium, assembly GCA_964586615.1. GTDB lineage: Bacteria > Actinomycetota > Acidimicrobiia > Spongiisociales > ZC4RG35 > DATEEG01. The sequence goes on from CAZPIZ010000440.1 coordinate 1,435, forward strand.
CAATCAAGTCGGCGATCGCCCGTCTCGCGCTACCCCGGTTCGCCCGCTCCCGGCTCAACCATAGAGACCGCGCCTGTCACAGCCCGACCTGTGACTGCGTGTGGTGCACCCACGGCACCGACCAGGAGGAATGACGCTACCACCC
>CAZPIZ010000441.1:0-1560 GCA_964586615.1 uncultured Acidimicrobiaceae bacterium
TGGCTGAGGCTTTGCGCATCGGAGTGGTGGGAGCAGGAGGCTTTGGCCTCTTCGCATTGCAGCATTTCACTCAGGTCCCCGGGATCACCCTGGTCGGGATGGCTGGCACTCATCGCGAGCCGGCGATGGCGATGGCGAGACGATTCGGAATTCCCGACATCGAAGACGTCGACGCGCTCGTCGAGCGACCCGACATCGACCTGATTTACATCGCTACTCCGCCTTTCCTTCACTACCCGCAGGCGGTCAAGGCGCTGCGGGCAGGAAAGCACGTGATCTGCGAGAAGCCGTTGGCGATGACGTTGCCACAAGCAAAAGAAATGATCTCGCTGGCAAACGAGCAACGGCTGGTCTTGATCGCGAATCTGATGCAGCGTTACAACCCGCTGTACGAGACCATCACAAAGCTCATCCGATCCCGAGTCCTAGGCGAATTCCTCCACGGCTACTTTGAGAACTACGCCAGCGATGAGGGTCTAGGGCCTGAGCACTGGTTCTGGGACCGCGCCAAGAGCGGTGGCATCTTCGTCGAGCACGGAGTGCACTTCTTTGACATGTTTGCCGGCTGGCTCGGCACCGGAGAAGTGGTCGCAGCCCAACGCACCATCCGGCCGGGAACCGATCTAGAGGAACAAGCCAGCTGCACCGTGAAATATCGAGACGGGATGCTGGTCAACTTCTATCACGGTTTCACGCAACCAGCCCGTATGGACCGACAAGAGTTCCGCTTACTGTTCGAACTAGGTGACATAACGCTGGAAGAGTGGGTCCCGACCCGGGCGCAGGTGCGGGCTCTGGTTGATGAAAGCGCCACCAGAGTGCTGATGGAGTTGTTCCCCGGGGCCCGTCTGGACGTCACCGATGTGTACGCAGGCACGGGGCGGAAGGTGACATCCCGGCACAAGGACCGGGATGTCTACCAGCGGATCGAATTACGTTGGGGAGACGGCCTCGAAAAGATGCACCGGTACGGCGAACTACTTCGAGCCCTGATGGGCGACCAGTTGGCGTGGGTCAACGATCCGACCCATCAGCGGAAGGTGACAGAACAGAATGGGCTCGATTCATTGGCATTGGCCGTGCAGGCTTCCGAGCTGGCCGAGGGCAGCTCGTCGGCGGAGGAGGGGCTTGACTTTCGCCCACCGACCGAAGGCAGAGCGTGATCACTGCCGGAGTCGATGGGATCTATATCGACGTGCACGCTCAGCCCGGGGCGCGCCGTCCCCGGGTGGTCGGCCCTCATGGTGACGCCCTCAAGGTGGCCGTGTCCGCACCGGCGGTGTCCGGCCAGGCCAATGAAGCGTTGCTGCTGGCTGTGGCGGCCGTCTTTGGTGTCCCCGTCGGCGATGTCTCTCTTACCTCGGGTCACAACTCGCGGCGCAAGAGAATGTTCGTCAAGGGTATCGACGAGCGGTCGGCATGGGAAAGGGTCGAGGTGGCGCTCAGTCACAGGCCGGGTGCGTAGCGCGACCAATCACCAAGGCCCCTGAGGCAAATGCCCGTTGGACGAGACACCGGGCCCGTCTCAGACGACGTCGAACTCGTTCCCTTCGGGATCGC
>CAZPIZ010000442.1:0-1559 GCA_964586615.1 uncultured Acidimicrobiaceae bacterium
CTGATGGGCAGGGAGCAGTTGTGCGAGGAACTCGACAGGGCAAAAGCCGTTTCGGAGTATTTGCTCGAGCGGGTCACCGGTTGGATGGAGACCGCGGGCTAGGTAAGTTGGATTGAGGTTTGAGGATCTTTGATCGAATCTGGTCCCGGGTGTCGCGAGGGACCGGGCCGCCCGCTGAAATTCTGAGGGTTGGTTAGATAGCCTGGAAGGAAGCTCGGGCTTCTTCAGTCAGGAGGTAAACATGAAGCGTCACTTGATGGCGCCCCTTACTGTCCTGGTGTTGGTGCTCGCCGCATGCGTACGCGATGCGGCCTCCACGACGACACCACGTAGCATCGTCTCTACCACCGCCACTTCGACCACTACCGCGGAAGCGACCCCAACCTCTGCTGGAGAAGAGCTCGAACTGTTGATATGGGCCGATGAAGCGAGTAGCCGGGTTATCCAGGATGTCGCCGCTACCTTCACTGAGGCCACGGGCGTCATCGTGACAGTGGAGACTAAGGAACTCGGAGCCATCCGTGATCAAATGGAAACCGTCGGACCCGCCGGCGAAGGGGCCGACATTTTCGATGGTGATCATGGCTGGACCGGTCAAATGGCAATCGACGGTATCGCCGATCCGGTCGACCTCGCAGGGGCGGTGAACGACTTCCAGCAGGCATCGCTTGACGCCTTCAGGTTTGATGGTGCTCTCTACGCCGTTCCGTACGCCATGGAGGCGATCGCTTTTTACTACAACACCGATCTTGTTCCAGAGCCTCCTGCCACCTTTGAGGAGATAGCCGAAATCTGCGCAGGCCTCGATGGCATCCAGAACTGTGTTGGAGTCCCGGGGGGAGGTGACGGCCCCGATGCCTATTACAACTATCCGTTCGTGTCAGCACTGGGGGGCTACATCTTCGGCTATGACTCTGAAACCGGATATGACCTCGGTGACATCGGTCTCGACAGCGAGGGTGCCGTCGCCGGCGTCCGGTTCCTTCAAGAGCAGGTTGAGCTCGGGGTCATCAGAGGAATCAACGCGGACATGGCCAGAATCCTATTTCTTGAGGGAACACAGCCCTTCTTTTTGAGCGGCCGATGGCACCTCGCCGACTTCTCAGCTGCCAACACAATCAACTGGTCCGTCGCCAAGATCCCAACCATCGGCGGCAATGCTCCGGCTCCCTTTGTAAATGCTCGGGGCTTTTTTCTGTCTGCATACTCGGAGAACAAGGTTTTGGCTCAATCCTTCCTCTTGGACTACATCGCCACTGAGGAAGCTCAGCAGGCGCTTTACGAAGCCGAGCCCCGTAGTCCTGCCTTCACAGCCCTTCTGGACGGCTTGGCGGATGATCCGATCGCGTCGACGTTTGCAGCTTCGGCCGCGGATGGAAACCCTGTGCCCAATATTCTCCAGATGGGTGCGGTCTGGGCCCCGCTCGGTGCGCAGATCCAACTCGTTCGCAACGGTGATCTCGATGCCAGTACGGCCATGGCGACTGCCGCCGAAGCGGTGCGGACGGTGGTCGCAGGTGAGGCTGGATCCTGAACCGTTCCTAGCCCACGGGTTTTGG
>CAZPIZ010000443.1:0-1558 GCA_964586615.1 uncultured Acidimicrobiaceae bacterium
AAAACGGTGACCTGTGCCGGGGGAGGATCGTCCGAAAGACAGAGCCCGACCAAGGCGGTGGCCTTGCGCCAAGAACTGTCGCCACGGGTGCCGTCCGGGAACTCGGGGACCTGGTCGGATGCTTCGGTGAGCACCTTGTCCACCAGGGCGCCTGAGACACCGTCGAGGCCGCCCCACAGTTTCCACCAAGATTCGTCCAGTGAGGGTTGGATCACAAGGAATCGGTCGTCGGCGGTGCGGAATTCGTCTTCGGCGGTGATCCTGACCCGGCGGGCTGCCTCACGGCGCACCCCGGCGACATCGAGATGCTCGAGGAGGCCGACCCCTTCTGGGATCCGCGAGAGAGCCTCGACCCGGTCGAAGGTGACCTCACCAGTCGCCAAAGCTTGTCGCAGATCGGGACGATCGGCAGTCCGCCGCATGGTCCGCACCAGGGTCTTGGCCGTATCCGGGCTGAGGTCGAAGCGGGCCGCAACCCATTCTGACAATGACCTGGAACCGTCGGCCGTCGCCACCTGTCGCCGATCCAACTCTTCGAGATCGGCTATTTGCTCGGCACAGTCCTGGTCAATGCGACCCTGGCGAAGGCGCATCCGCTGTTCCAGGTCATCCGTCGAGAGGGATCTCCGGTCCATTTCTGAAACGTACAAAACGCCTGTGACAGATTCTCTGGCTCCTCCCCGGCGGCTCACAGCCTGTTTCGCGAGTTGTTGAAGCCGTGCTTGGTTTGGGCGTCGCGATCCACTGGGCTTCCGCTCGCTACCTGGTTGTAGGGTCACGGTGCCGGCGGAGGGCAATGGAGGAGGCCTCGGTGTCTGACTCAACCAGGAGTCGTCGAGGGCGGTGGGAAGCGGCCGCGGAGTGGCCCCTGACCGTTGCCGCGGTGCTTTTCCTAGCCGCGTATGCCTATCCGATCCTGAACCCTGATGTGTCGGCCAGGGCTGAGTCGATAGCCCAGTCGGTCGAATTGGGAATCTGGGCGCTGTTTGCCATCGACTATCTGATGCGACTGGTGTTGACCAACGACGGCCGATGGAAGTTTGTCCGGCGCAACCTCTTTGATCTGATAGTGGTGGTCCTCCCGGTGCTGCGCCCCCTGCGGCTCCTGCGACTGGTGACGATGTTGAGCACTATGAACCGCTATGCCGGGTCGTCACTCCGCGGGCGAGTCGCTGTCTACGTGGCGGGTGGGACGACCCTGATTGTCTTTGTCGGCGCGCTGGCGATGCTCGACAATGAGAGAGGCCAACCAGGCGCCAACATCAACGAGTTCGATGATGCCGTCTGGTGGGCTGTGACGACGATCACCACGGTGGGCTACGGCGACCGGTTTCCAGTCACCGGCACCGGCCGGTTCATTGCTGCTGGAGTGATGGTCTCTGGGATCGCTCTTCTTGGAACGGTCACCGCCTCTCTCGCCTCCTGGCTGATCGACCGCGTTCGCGCCGAAACAATCGAAGCCCTCGAGGAAGGGCAGCAAGCAGCGTCCTGAAACCAGGAGCCTGACCTCGCTAGCGACTCTCCAGCGCCTCGATCAGTTTGGGGAGCACCTTGTGCA
>CAZPIZ010000444.1:0-1544 GCA_964586615.1 uncultured Acidimicrobiaceae bacterium
CTAAGACCCGCGACCCAGGTTTGAGACCGGTTCGGTGACGAACGCGAAAACCCACCAGGAGGTGGGTTTTCCCGTTCCAGGGTTGGCGCCCTAAGTTGACGTCACTTCCCCCTTGTCTGTCGGTGAGGCAGGCGCGCGCGTTAAGAACTGTCATACCCGACCTTCAGGATGAGTAACGAATGACCTCAACACTCGACCGCCCCACCGATCGCTCGTCCCTTCGTGTGCCGCCTCATTCCAGGGAGGCCGAAGAGTCGGTGCTGGGGGCGGTGCTTCTTTCCGATGTGGCCGCCAACGAGGTCATGGACAAGCTGGTACCCGAGGACTTCTACGTCCCGGCTCATCAGAGCATCTTCGAAGCCATTCTCACCCTTTACAACACCAACCAGCCACTCGATGCGGTAACGGTGTCGGAGGAACTGCGCCGGCGCGGGGCCCTGGACAGGATCGGTGGGATCGGATACCTCACCCGGTTGCTCGATGTCGTTCCGACGGCTTCCAACATCGAGTACTACGCCACCATCGTCGAGGAGCACGGATTGCGGCGATCACTGATCAAGGCCGGGGCCGTAGTCACCGATCTTGCCTTCCGCACCGAGGATGAGATCGCCGGGGTGATCGACCGCGCCGAACAGCAAATACTTGGAGTCGCCGAAAAGCGGGCCAGTCAGGACATGCTCGAAGTTGGACCGCTCTTTCAAGAGGTCATCGAGCACATCGAGACGCTCGAAGCCAATGGCTCCGACATAACCGGCCTTGCTACCGGGTTTCGCGACCTCGACCGAAAGCTCGCCGGTCTCCAACCCGCCAACCTTGTTGTGATCGCGGCAAGGCCATCGATGGGCAAGTCGGCCCTAACACTCAACATCGCCACCAACGCCGCCGGTCTTGGCAAAGTGGTGGCCCTATTCAGCTTAGAAATGGCCAAGGAGGAGGTTGTTCAGCGGATCCTCTGCTCGGTTGGCCGGGTCGATTCCGGCAAGCTTCGTTCGGGTCAACTCGGTGCCCAGAACTGGGATCGAGTGGTCGCGGCCGCCGGGCGCATGTACAAGGCCCCGATCTTCATCGACGACTCCTCGGTAGTGACGGTCACCGACATCCGCGCCAAATGCCGGCGCCTTCAGCGAGCTCGCGGTCTCGACCTGGTGGTGGTCGATTATCTCCAGCTCATGTCCGGTTCCAGCAAGGAGAACCGTCAGCAGGAGATCGCCGAGATCAGCCGTGGTCTCAAAAACCTGGCGAGTGAGCTCAGAGTGCCAATCATCGCAGTGTCACAGCTCAACCGGTCGGTGGAGCAACGAGAAGACCGCCGTCCTCGACTCTCCGACCTCAGAGAATCGGGGGCGTTGGAGCAGGACAGTGACGTCGTCATGTTCATTTATCGTCACGAGTACTACCACCCCGATGACCTCGACAAGAAGGGGATGGCCGAGGTGATCATTGCCAAGCACCGGGCCGGTGCCACCGGCACGGTGGATATGACGTTCCTTCCCGATTTCACCAGATTCGCCGACTTGGGTCGCGATCAAAGCTGATTTGGCAAA
>CAZPIZ010000445.1:0-1540 GCA_964586615.1 uncultured Acidimicrobiaceae bacterium
ATCTCGACCGGGATGCCGATTTCGATCACCCGGTCTATGGGGAGCTTGAAGTAGTCGGCGGCGCTCCGAGCATTGCGATGCATGAAGTTGAAGAGGCGCTCACGGAAACCATTAATTCCCTCGTGTGGGTTTGAGATCACGTGCTCCTTGCCAAGGAAGTAGGTCGTGTGTAGTGGGTCAAAGGCCACCTCGGCCATGATATGACGGAGTTCGGTCGGAACATCAGGATCCTCCATGAATCCATAACGGAGAATCACCTGATAAAAGCTGCTTCCGAGATGGGTGACCTCATCCCGGCGAGCGCGCGGCACCCGAGGCATGTCCTCGGTTGTCACCGCCAGGAACACGACCGACTCGTGGACGGCCTGGTTGTGCCGCAGGTTGGCCAGGAAGGCCGGAGGAACGTTCCCCGGGTTCGGAAACAGGTAGACACCGGTTCCCTCGATGCGGCGTATATTGCCGCGTGTGAGGCTGTTGATCATGGCCTTCATCGGCTGATGCGCCCGCTTGAGCTTGAAGGACAACAAACGCCTTCCCGTCCGCCAGGTCGTCATCACATAGAAGACCGCCGCCGCCGCCACCAGGGTGAACCAGCCTCCATGGGGAATCTTGATGACGTTGGCGCCGAGGAACGCCAGGTCGATGAGGAAAAACACCCCAATCAGGCCAACCAGCTTCAAGCGGCTCCATCGCCAATGCTCGGCGGCGAACACTCCGATCAACAGGCTTGTGATCAGCATCGTTGCGGTGACCGCAATTCCGTAAGCGCCGGCCAGCCTTGCCGAGCTACCGAACCCCCAGACCAATCCGACACAAGCAGCTAGCAGCGCCCAATTGACAAATGGCAAATACACCTGGCCATGGGAGGCCGCCGAGGTGTGGCGAACTTCCATCCGAGGGGTGAAGCCAAGCTGGATTGCCTGATGGGTGAGCGAGAACACTCCCGTTATCAACGCTTGAGAGGCGATGATGGTGGCGAGCGTTGCCAGACCCACCAGTGGATAGATGGCCCACTCGGGGGCCATTAGGAAGAACGGGCTTCTGACTGCCTCGGGTTCGGCAAGCAGCAAGGCGCCCTGGCCGAAGTAGTTGAGCAGCAGCGCAGGCAGCACCACCGCAAACCATCCCCTCTTGATCGGGGTAGCTCCGAAATGCCCCAAATCGGCATACAGCGCCTCTCCCCCCGTGACCACGAGGACCACGCCACCCAGGGCGACGAACGCTCGAGTGCTGTATTCGGCAAAGAACTGGATTGCGTAAACGGGGTTGACCGCCACCAGAACAAACGGGTTATCGATCACGTGGATGATCCCGAGCAGGGCGATCACCACGAACCAGACGACCATCACTGGACCGAAGAATCGGCCCACCACCTCGCTCCCCCGTCGCTGGATGGAAAAGAGCCCGATGAGAATCGCGATGGCCGCCGGCACTACGAATCGGCTGAGGCCGGGGGCGGCGACCTCCACCCCTTCCACGGCCGACAGAACCGAGATGGCAGGGGTGATGGCACCGTCTCCGTAAAGCAGAGCCGCTCCGA
>CAZPIZ010000446.1:0-1539 GCA_964586615.1 uncultured Acidimicrobiaceae bacterium
AGATGTCGGCGATGCGGAGATAGTCGACGCCGGGATGTTCTGCGGCCAGCCGGGCTCGATGCGTGCCCATTCGTCCGGCACCCACCACGCCTACACCGATGGTCCGGCGGTCGGGTCTGTTCACGATACGGCCCGGCGGGTAATGGTGACCATGTGTCTCTCCTTTTCGAGGGGCGCATTCGATCTCGTCGTAGGGCAATTCTTGTTCGGGCCCGGGTCTGGGAAAGTCGGAGGAATGGACCTCGGATAGCCGCTCTATTTATCTCCGATTTTTAACACCGGCCCATGGCGGCCGCCACACGGTTCCGGTCAAGCGGTAATAGGGGAGCGCTGCGCGTTTCCCTCGCACGGAAGAACCAGGAGTTCAAATCTCCTCACCTCCACCATCGAAAAAGCCTGTCAACACTGGGTTGTCTGTTCAATTCCCGCCCGGCTGTGGTTGATCTGTCCACCGCTTGATGGTCGCCGGGCCCACACGGCTGCGGCTCTAGACAATTCGCGGGCCTCCAAATTCGCGGGAACTGGCTTCCTGTAGACCGAAGCGCATGCAGGATGTAGACTGTCGCTATGAGTACTACGACCATCCGTGTCGATACGGACACCCACGCTCGCCTCGTTGAGCTGAGCCGTGCTGCGGGGGCGTCTCTTATTGAGACTGTTCGTGATGCCGCTGAGGCATTGCGCCGACAACGCTTTGCTCACGAGGTTGTGACACAACTCGTCGAGCTCCGCAACGACCCGAAAGCATGGGATGCCTACCTAGCTGAAGCCAGCGCTACGTCGGTAACCGATGGCATCGGTTGACGACCTTTGGTTGATCGACTTCGGTGAGCCGTACCCGGGAGAACCATCAGCTCACCGTCCGGCCCTCGTAGTCGGTCCACCAGACGCGTTCGGACCTAGCTTTCCATTCGTCATTGTGATTCCGCTAACAACCGCCCGACGAGGCCTCTCGCTTCACATCGAGGTTGAAGCCGATGCTGACACGGGCCTTGACCACACCAGTTATGTCCAATGCGAGCTCATCCGGTCGATCAACCGAAACCGGCTCGTTCACCGTCTCGGAGCCGTCGACTCCAATGTTCGAATTCAGGTCGCAAACGTGGTCGCGACCTTGCTGAACTACTGATCGACGGGTCCAATTGCAATCAATGCAATCTGCGATCCATCCAAACTCCGGTCAGTGGCTCCTTTGGAGAGAAGCCAGGGGTCTACCCCGCGGCCTGGGCGGCTTCCGACAGGATGGCAACGTACTCGTCGAGACTCCAGGTGAGGGAAAGTGCCGTCGGAGGGGGGACCGAAGCGACGAACTCCGGCCCGAACATCTGTGCCACCGTGCCTCGCTGGACCTGGGTCATCGGTTGGGCGTATTCAGCGTCGAGAAACGCATGGGCGGCTTCTTCGGTGTCGGCAAAGTTGACCAGCACGTCGCTGGTGAGCTCGTCGAGCTGTTCGTAGCTCATTGTGAAGTAGAAGGTCGATTCGTCGGTGGAGAGGGCATCGACACTCTCGGGGCTGACCATTCCCAGTTCGAATAGG
>CAZPIZ010000447.1:0-1535 GCA_964586615.1 uncultured Acidimicrobiaceae bacterium
GGCGGGTTTGTACGGGCCCAATGCTCAGGTCACCCGCTGGCAGATGGCGATATTTCTGTCGCGGTTCGCGGCATCATCAGGCATACCCCTGCCGGGTACGGTCAGCACCGGGTTCACCGACATCGGTGGACTGTCGGGCGAGGCCCAGAACGCCATTTCGATCGTCAAGAGTCTCGGAATAACCAGCGGGACCTCGGCCACCACCTTCTCTCCAAACGACGTCGTGACTCGCGAGCAGATGGCGGCCTTTCTGATCCGCAGTCTCCAGGTCACCTTCTCGCTGTCTACCGCCGCCTTCGCCGCCTCGTGTTCGGTCAGCGGTGACGTGGAGACCTGCACCGGAACCGGGACCTGGTGGGCGGGAGTACCTCTCCGCTTCCGACAGGGATTCTTCGTCGAACTCCCCGGCGATCTCAGCGCGGTGGATTCCTCAGAAACCAGGATCGACTTCTCGTTGGATGGGGTCGTCCAGACATCGAGCGCCTCCCGTCAAGCGCTGACGGGGATCGTGTTTCGAAACTGGACTGTCGACCTGGCAACCGGTCTGACCGGCGAGCACGTGCTGGAGGCCCGGTACTACGTCGACGGTGCTCTCACTTTCGTCGACACGGTGACGATGACCTTCGAATAGCAGAATCACATTCCCGGCGTCCACCTTGGAACTCGGAATCACATGAGCGCCAGAACCCGTTCCGATCCAAGGCCGGGGGTCATCCAACTTCGGCGAGCACGATATCGGAGAGGACGGGCCAGACCTCGAGTGCCCAGGGGCCAAATTCACGCCCGGTCTGGACACAGAGCCCGATCCTCGCCACCGGATCGACCCACATGAAGGCCCCGCTTCCCCCGAAGTGGCCAAAGGTGGCAGGGGAGTTGGTCGTACCGGTCCAATGCGGGGACTTGTGTCCCCTGATCTCGAAGCCGAGACCCCACTCCAGCGGATCGAATTTTCCGACCCCGGGGAGCGTGCCCGGCAGGGTCGGGAATGCAACGCTGCTGGCCAGCTCCAGGCTGCCCGGGCTGAGCAAAGTCGGAGCGAGCAGTTCGCCGGCCAGGCGCGCCATTCCGATCACACCACCCACCAGACCCTCGGAAGGACGACCGCGCAGCACTGCCTCGACCGCCAGGGGCCTGAGAACCGTGCCATCCAGATAGTCGGCGAAAACCTGCCCGGTCCTTTCGGTGATGAACTCTCCGAGGCGATCGAACCCGGTGTTTGAGTAGATGCGTCGCCGTCCGGGCGGAGTGATGGGTGTTTGGCCTTCGAACGGAAGCCCTGAAGCGTGGGCCAGGAGATGACGAACCGTGGATCCCGGTGGTCCCGCCGGCTCGTCGAGTTGCCAGAGCTCGTTTTCGACGCCGATCAATACGGAGTACGCAGTAAACAGTTTGGTGATCGAAGCCCACCGACCCACCGTGTAGAAGGACCCGTGCCGTGAACGAAGACCCTCGGGCCCAACCAGGGCCACCGCAGGCGATGGCACCGGCCAATCGTCGACGAGCTCGAGGGCTTTCATCGTCCAGAGACCATAACC
>CAZPIZ010000448.1:0-1535 GCA_964586615.1 uncultured Acidimicrobiaceae bacterium
CAAACGTTACGGCAATCAAGCGTTACGGCAATCAGGCCCGGATCAGGTCCGCTGCCTTCTCGCCGATCATGATCGTGGGAGCGTTGGTGTGGCCCCGTATGAGGTTGGGCATGACCGAGGCGTCGACGACCCTCAAACCTGGAACGCCGTGAACTCTCAGCTCGGGATCGACCACCGCCATCTCGTCGACGCCCATCCGGCAGGTTCCGACCGGGTGATAGAGGGTCTCGGCGTATCTTCGAACACCAGCGGCAATCTCGTCGTCTGACTCTGGTTTCTTCTCAGGTCGGATCCACCCGCCCGTCACGTCGGCTAGGGGCGAGGTTTCGAACACTTCTAACGCACGTTTGAAGCCGATCGTCATCACCCTCATGTCATCGGGTTCTGCCATGTAGTTGGGATCGATCGCCGGTGCTGCCATGGGATCGGCCGATGCCAGCCTGATCGATCCGGAACTTTTTGGCTGTAGAGGGATCACCCCGATCGTGTAGCCATGACCCGGTGGCGCGGTACCACCGTGGTCGAGAAACGGTACCGGGGCGAAGAGAAGCTCATAGTCGGGCCAGTCGACATCGGAACCGCTTTTCACGAAAGCATGAGCTTCCCCCACATTCGAAGTGAGCATCCCCCGCCGCCGTGTCAGAAACTTGAGAAGCTGCCGGGGCTTCTCAGCGGCCACCAGGGAATCGGTCCGGGTTGTGAATCGAATGGCTCCCGCTGCGAGATGATCCAACAGATTGCGGCCTACACCCGGAAGGTCGATCTCCGCCTCGACCCCGACCGCCTTCAGTTCGTCGGCTGGGCCAATCCCCGACAGCATCAGAAGTTGGGGCGAATTGATGGCCCCGCCAGCAAGGATGACTTCGCTTTCGGCCCTGGCAGTCTTGACCCCACCAGACTCGACGTACTCGACCCCAACTGCCCGACCGCCTTCGAGAAGGACCTTGGTCGCATGCGCCCCGGTCCTTACGATGAGGTTGGGCCGAGTCATTGCGGGTTTCAGATACCCAGCGGCGGTGGATCGCCGCTTTCCCCGACTCTGGGAGACCTGGGTGAAGTCGACCCCCTCATTCGTGCCGGCGTTGGCGTTGGGGTTTCGTGGGATACCAGCCCGGATGCACGCCTCGACGAATAGACCGGTCGCCGGGTTCGGGTCGCGTTGTTCTTCGACCGTTATCGGACCACCTCGCCCAAGGTGGTCGGGGTCGTATCGCTCGGTGTCTTCGGCCATCTTGAAGTAGGGGCAAGATCTCCTCGTAACTCCATCCCTGGTTTCCCCGCTTGGCCCATCCGTCGTAATCGGAAGCGACGCCCCTCACCCACATCATGGCGTTGAGGGATGACGTCCCCCCGAGCATCTTCCCCCTTGGCCAGTACAACACCCGGCCGTCGAGGTGGCGCTGAGGCACGGTGTAGTAATCCCAATCGAACCCGGTGTGGAACAGTTTCGAGAACGCCGCCGGTATCTGGATCTCTCGTTTCTTGTCGGGCTGCCCTGCCTCGAGCAAGAGCACCCGGGTCGAAGGGTCCTCCGA
>CAZPIZ010000449.1:0-1532 GCA_964586615.1 uncultured Acidimicrobiaceae bacterium
ATGCCCTCGAGCCGTTCGGTGTGCGTATGCGGGTGCTGCCGGCCACGCCGGAGCGCATCCTCGAGGCCATCGCGGAGGCGGCGGGCGCTTGACCCGTTCGCCCGGAGGGGTGAGCCGCGAAGGCCTATCCGTGCCGCGCGAAGATTCTGCAAGATACGGGATCGAGGGATCGACCGAGCGAGCATCGTGGAGTACCTGAAGCAACCCAAGCCGACCCCTGAGGAGGTCACTCAGGAGATCCGTGACACGGTGAGCCGGATCATCGCCGACGTGGCTCGCGAGGGCACCGTGGCCGTACGTCGCTACTCGGAGCATTTCGACGGCTGGTCCCCACCGAGCTTCCGTGTGTCACAGGAGGCGATTGACCGCGCCGCCGAGGAGATGGACACGACCGTCGCCGCCAGTACCCGGTTTTTGATCGACCAGGTGACCGGGTTCGCCCGCCTCCAACGCAAGACGCTCGTGGACTTCGAGGTCGAGACCCTTCCCGGCGTGGTGCTCGGCCAGAAATGGATTCCGGTAGCCAACGTGGGCGCCTACTCGCCCGGCGGGTACTACCCGCTCATCGCCTCGGCGGTGATGACCGTCGCCACCGCCAAGGTGGCCGAGGTGCCACGGGTCATGGCGGCCGCCCCGCCCCGGGACGAGCTCGGCATGCACCGACCCCAGCTCTGGGCGATGGTCGAGTCCGGGGCCGACGAGATCTTCTGCGTCGGGGGTGTCCAGGCCTTGGCTGGGATGGCGTTCGGGCTGGAGGACGCCGAGCCGGTAGACATGATTGTGGGCCCCGGGAACGCCTACGTCGCCGAGGCCAAGCGACAACTCTTCGGACAGGTCGGGATCGACCTGCTGGCAGGGCCGACCGAGATCATGATCATCGCCGACGACACCGCCGACCCGGCGGTCCTGGCTTGCGATCTGCTCGGCCAGGCCGAGCACGGGCCCTCCTCACCTGCCATCCTCGCCACCACTTCAGAAGAGGTCGGTTTGGCCACGATCCGCGAGGTCGACCGCTGGCTGGAGTCGTGGCCCACCGCCCAGATCGCCGGGGCGTCGTGGCGGGTTTACGGGACCGTGATCCTGTGCCAGGACGACCAGGAGATGGCTAGGGTCGCCGACGACCTCGCCCCAGAGCACCTCGAGGTGCAGACCCGCGACCCCGAGTGGTTCGTCGAGCGCCTCACCAACTACGGCAGCCTGTTCATCGGGACCCACGCCACGGTCGCCTACTCGGACAAGGCGATTGGTACCAACCACACCCTCCCCACCAAGCGGGCCGCCCGCTACACAGGTGGATTGTGGGTGGGGAAGTTTCTGAAGACTGTCACCACCCAGCGTTGCACCCCGGAGGGCTCGAGGCAGGTGGCCGAGCACGCCGCTGTCGTCGCTGACGCCGAACTGATGGCCGGTCATGCCATCAGTGCCCGACTGCGCCTCAACCCGGAGTTCTTCCCCGACCAGCATCCGGGGCAAATCATTGAAACTCTTCGGACGTGATCATCGGCAGCTTCGACCCGCCCACGATCCTCTAG
>CAZPIZ010000450.1:0-1523 GCA_964586615.1 uncultured Acidimicrobiaceae bacterium
CGAGGCACCGTCCACGAATGAGTGCAAGAAGGGCAGCGACTACTTCGTGGTCCCGTCGAGTTCGGCAATGAGCTTCTTGGGAGCGATCAACCGGTAGGCATCGTCGACGATGTCGGCGATCTCATCCCAATCGACCGGGACGTCGATGTAGACGCCGAGCCATCCACGATGGCCCACGTAGGGCGGGACGAAGAAGCGTTCCGGTGCAGCCGCCACCATCGCCCCCTGACTGTCGCTCGTGGCCGCGCACCAGAAGGCCAGGCGGTCGTCATGGTGGTGGTCGGCATACGTCACGAAGGTCTTCTTTCCACCGACGAACCAGGTGGGTTCGCCATGGCTCAGCCGCTCCGTCACCTCGGGGAGCGAAAGGCAGATCGGTCGGAGACGTTCGAGTGGATCCATCGTCGGTTCGAAAACCTTCACACGACTCGAACGGACGGTGAACCGTGTCGGTTTTCGCACCGTCGCGGTGCGTTTACCTTCACAACTCTCTCTCCAGCATGTAAGGGATCAGCTCCTGTATGAATCGAAGGTCTTCGGAGGGCGCGAGGTCTTCGAAGGCGGCGTCGAAGGCCTCCCTCGCCGCCGCTCCGACACCTTTGGAGAACTCGCGGGCAAACTCGATGCTCCCGTGCTCCTTCATCATCTCGAGCACGGTTCCCACCTGCTCCTCGGTCTTCTCTGATCGGCTGGTCCCCAAGAAACCGTGAAGCCATGCTCGGTCTTCACCGTGAAGGGTCGAAAGCAGATGGATGATCATGAGGGTGCGCTTGCCTTCGTAAAGGTCTCCCCAGGGCTCCTTGCCATACGAGCCGTTTCGGTTCTCGAGATTGAGGAGGTCGTCGCGGATCTGGAATGCCGCTCCGAGATGAAAGCCGAAGCGGGTGAGCGCTTCGAGATCGGCCCCACCCCAGGATCCGATCAGCCCTCCAATCCGCAAAGGGAAGATGGTGGAATACGCACAGGTCTTGAGAAGGACCATGTCGAGATAATCGGTCGGGGTCAGATCCAAGACGTTCTCGGCTCGCCAACCCAGCTCGATGGCCTGACCCTCGATGGTCCGGTGCAAGAGCGACTGGAACTCGTCGAGCACCTGCTGGCTCATGTCGGATCCGAGGACCCTCAGGTTGTCACGAAGCGGAGTCAGTCCGACCACCGCCAGACCGTCACCGGCGTTGATCGCCAGCGCCGAACCGTGCTCGAGATGGAGGGTCGGCATTCCTCTCCGGCTGAGGCTGCCGTCTTCGACATCGTCGTGGACCAGGAAGGCGTTGTGGAGCAGCTCGATCGCCGCCGCCGAGGGGATGGCCTCCTCGGTGGTACCTCCGAATGCCCGGCAGGCCGCCACACATAGACTCGACCGGATCCCTTTGCCGGTTCGAGACGGGTAGGTCGCCATCAGGTCGTAGAGCCAACGGCGGGGCTCACGGTCGGGAAGGTACCCGGCCATGGACGCAGTCATCCGCTCACGATGGGCGGCCAGTGTCTCTTCTACGAAGCTTGGCGCCGGGCCTGCCACCGTT
>CAZPIZ010000451.1:0-1521 GCA_964586615.1 uncultured Acidimicrobiaceae bacterium
CCGGTGGGTTGACCTATCCGAAAATCGGTGCCGTGCGATCGAACCAGGGCTTGGCCTGTTCGAGTTGGCCGGCCAGCCTGAGCAGAGTGCCTTCCTCGCCAAACCGGCCCACGAACTGAACCCCGACCGGCAGACCATCGCCACTCCAATGCAAAGGGACCGACATCGCCGGCTGTCCGGTCATGTTGAAGAGGGCCGTGTTCGGGATGGGTTCGAGGATCCTGGTCCCGAGTTGCCGGAAGAGCTTCATCAAGGCCGGACCCACCGGCGCCCGCCTCAGACCCTCCATCAACCGCCGTTCGACTGCCGATGGTTCCAGGTCACCGTGCGGCCAGGGCACACGACTGAGGGTGGGGGTCACCAGGATGTCGAACTCTTCATGGAACCGCGCCATCGCCCTTCCGGCGAGCCGGGTTTCGCGTATCGCCCGCGCCATCCGCTCGGCGCTGAGCTTCCGCCCGACCTGGCCCAGCAGCCAGGTCGTCAGCTCAAAATCGGCCGGATCCGGACTGGACTTCCCGCCCAGCTCGGCCGCCATCGGTATCAGGGCGGCGGCGTTACCGGCCGCCAGGGTGAGGAAAGCCTCGGCCCAGGCCTGGCGTTGAACCGGGACCTCGACGTAGGAGACCCGATGACCGAGAGACTCGAGGAGACGGCCGGTCTCGTGCACCGCCACTCTGCACTCATCGTCGACCCTCGCTTCGAACAACGGCTCCACGGTCAGAGCGACCCACAACGAACCGGGCGGAGCGGATACCTCGTCTATGAATCGACGCTCAACGGCCGGGGCGGCGTAGGGATCGCCGAGCTCGGCGCCGTGAGTGGCGTCGAGCAAGGCAGCCGAATCGCGGACACTGCGGGTAATGGCGTGGCCACCGCTCAGACCGAACCAGGACTCCCCTTCGACCGGCCCCACCGGATTGCGGCCGCGGGTGGGTTTGAGACCGAACAGAGCATTGGCCGAGGCGGGAATACGGATCGACCCGCCCCCATCCGAAGCGTGTGCCATCGGCACCATGCCCGAAGCGACGGCAGCCGCCGCTCCCCCCGATGACCCGCCGGCGGTCCGAGCAGGATTCCAGGGATTGGAGGTCTTGCCATGTAGCTCCGGCTCGCAGACCGGAGCCATGCCGAACTCAGGGGTGTTGGTCTTGCCCATGATCACGAGTCCGGCTGCCTCGTAACGGCTGGCCAGGGTCCCGCTGTAGTTCGGGACAAAGTTGGCCATGGATCGGGATCCGTTGGTCAGAGGGGCTGCCCGATAGGCGAGGCCCAGATCCTTCAACAGAAAGGGGACCCCCGTAAACGGGCCCTCCGGCAATCCTCGGTTCGCCCTGGCCTGGGCGCGGTCATACATCTTGTAGATGACGGCGTTGAGGACCGGGTTGTGGCGCTCGATGGTATCGATCGCAGCCCCCAGCACCTCCCCGGCGCTGGTTTCGCCCTTGCGGATCAGCTCGGCCAGCCCCAGGGCGTCGTACTGGTGGTACTCAGCAAAGGACATGGGAAAGAACGGTAGAC
>CAZPIZ010000452.1:0-1521 GCA_964586615.1 uncultured Acidimicrobiaceae bacterium
GCTGATGACCCGGCATCGGCTCGAGCTTCCGTATGGGTTCGACCCTGCCAACATCCGGCGGCGTTGAGACGATTTGAGTTGATCCTGGCCGGCGTCTGCGCCGGCGCCGTCACCTGGCCTGCCCTTTTCGGGTCGCGGCCCCGGCGGGGCATCGTACTTGTGGGTACGTTGGGTGCGCTGGTCGCGCAACTCACGATTGAGGGTTTCCGCTGGCAGATGATTCCGTTGTACGTGTTGGCTGTCGGGCTTGGGGTGGGCGATTTGCTCTCGATGGAGAGGGCTTTGCCCTGGTGGCGACGGGTGTCGCGTCCTGCCTTGGGTCTTATCGGCCTCGGAATGATGGCCCTGTTACCGACCATTCTCCCCGTGCCCGATCTGCCCAGTCCGAGCGGACCCCTCTCGATCGGAACCATGAGCGTTGAGCTCACCTTCCCCGACCGTCTCGAACACTACGGTCCGCAACCTGACACCAATCCCCGGCGGATCATGGTCCAGGTTTGGTATCCGGCTGAGGAAATGAAAGGTGTCGAACCGGGCCCCTGGACTGAGGATGTCGATGTGATCGGCCGGGCGATGTCGCGGCGCCTCGGATTTCCCGGGTTCTTCCTATCCCACACCCGCTACAGCAAGAGCCATTCGTTCGAAGGGGCCACCCCGCTGTCGGGTCTCTTTCCAGTGGTGATGTATTCACACGGCTGGACCGGTTTCCGGACCATCGCCGTCAATCAAGCCGAGTCATTGGCGAGCCACGGATACATCGTCGTCGCCGCCGATCACACTTATGGAGCGGTCAGCACCCGGTTCCCGGACGGGACGATTGTGGACTTCGATCCGAACGCGCTGCCGGACGAGGAAACGGTAGAGCCCGAGGTCTACGCCCAAGCCGGGGTGGATCTGGTTGGAACCTACGCAGACGATCTGACTGGGATACTCGACGCGATTGCCGGCGGGGAGGCGGGTCCGTTCGGTGAGATCGCAAGCCACATCGATCTCGGGTTGGTAGGTGTCTACGGACACTCCGTTGGTGGCGGGGCAGCCGTCCGGTTCTGTCTCTCCGACGAGCGCTGCAAAGCGGTGCTGGGAATGGACGCCTGGGTGGAGCCGGTGCCGGATCGCGTGATCGCGACCCCGGCAACCAGGCCGATGCTGTTCATGCGCTCCGACGGCTGGCGAGGGACTCCCAACGACGGGAGGTTGCGCGGCCTGGCCGAGCGAAGCGAAAGTATCACCTACTGGATCGGGATCAAGGGAGCGGCCCACAACGACTTCGTCGTGATGCCGCTTTTCTCGCCGATAGCCGCTCGCCTGGGGTTGAAGGGGCCGATCCCGGCTGGCCGCATCATCCCCATCATCGACCGCTTTCTGGTCGGTTTCTTTGACCACACGCTGCTTGGAACCGGCGCCGCCGCCATTGAGCAGAACCCCTTCGACGAGGTAAACCTCGAAGTAATCGGTTAGCGACCCGTTTTGGCACGACGCGATGGGGCCCTGTCCCCATAGCGTCGCGCCAAAACGGGGTTT
>CAZPIZ010000453.1:0-1516 GCA_964586615.1 uncultured Acidimicrobiaceae bacterium
CGATCTCGGCCGAGATCGTGGTCCGGGTGAGATGTCGCAGCTCGGTCAGAGTTCCACCCTCGACGATGCGGCCCGACCGGACGATGCTGACCCGATCACAGAGCGCCTCCACCTCGGCCAGGATGTGGCTGGCCAACAAGACCGTCTGCCCGTTCTGACGATCCTCCTCGATGCAGGACCGGAACTCGGCTTCCATCAGCGGGTCAAGGCCGGCAGTGGGCTCATCGAGGATCAACAGTTCGACATCTGAGGCCAACGCCGCCACCAGTGCCACCTTTTGACGATTCCCCTTTGAATAGGTGCGGCCCTTCTTGGTGGGATCGAGGTCAAAGCGGTTTAGCAACTGTTCCTTTTTGGCGGCGTCGAGTCCGCCCCGGAGACGACCGAGCAGGTCGATCACCTCGCCACCGGTCAGGTTGGGCCAAAGCGTGACATCACCGGGCACGTAGGCAAGTCTCCGGTGGAGCTCGGTGGCATCAAGCCACGGATCACCATCGAACAAACGGGCCGTCCCGCCGTCGGCCCTGATGAGCCCGAGGAGGATGCGGATGGCGGTGGTCTTGCCGGCCCCGTTGGGACCGAGAAAGCCGTGGACCTCGCCTCGAGCAACCTCCATATCGAGTCCGTCGAGGGCGGTGGTCTGACCGAATCTCTTCTGCAGACCGGCGACTTCGATCACTGCGTCATTCATCAATGAGACACCTCAGCTATCCGGAAGGTGAAAGGTCACTGCCATCCCGGTGGCGGCGTTCAGTTCCTCGTCGGCGCGTCCACCTCGCACCGCCAATGCCAGCAAGCCCGCCGAATCGATGTGGAGCGCCAGCTCTCCGTCATCGACGGCGCCAAACGTGTCGACCCATTTCGCTTCGTACTCGCTGGCGCCGATCCGAACCGCAACTGTGCCACCGGGTCTCGCCCCGATCACCATCAGATCATCCGGTCCGATGTTGGTTTCAACGTTCCCGTAGACGTCGACCCACCACGCCTCACCGATCACCATGTTGGGTTCGATCTTGGGAAGCGGAAGCAAGAGGGGCATCACCGAGGCTGGATCGACCGCCGGACCAAGGTCGTCGAGTTTGGCCTCGCCCGACGCCAGGAGGGCCGCCGCCGGCGCGAACAGATCCCTTCCCTGGAAGGTGGCACCGGGTCCCGGAATTATCACCTCGGGGTTTTCGATGGCGTTGATGGCATGGGCACCGCCCATCATCGCTACCGCCGGAGACAGGAGACCGTTGTCGGGACCCACGAAGAATCCGAACTGGGTCTGAGCCGCGATTGCCCGTCGGGCGGTACCAACCCCCGGGTCGACCACTGCCAGTACCACCCCTGGCGGCAGATACTGAACCGCCCGGGTCAGGGCCAAGGCTCCGGCCCTGACGTCACCGGCAGGGATCCCATGGGTGACATCGATCATCCGGGATTCGGGTGAGAGGCGGTAGACCACACCATGGACGACCCCGACAAACTCATCGAGATGTCCGAAATCCGAGAGAAAGCTAACGGGAAGAGCCAC
>CAZPIZ010000454.1:0-1516 GCA_964586615.1 uncultured Acidimicrobiaceae bacterium
CAGTGGTTACCGGGGCGTCGAGGGGCCTCGGATTGGCGCTCACCCGATCCCTTGTGGCCGACGGTTGGTCGGTCATCGTCGATGCCAGGTCAGAGGATGATCTGATGGCTGCGACCTCCGATCTGGCAGGGCCCGGCAATGTTGTGCCGATCCCTGGCGATGTCTCCGATCCCGGGCACCGCCACCGCCTGGCGAGGGCGGTCGAAGAATTGGGTGGCCAAAACTCGGGTGAATTGCAGCTCCTGGTCAACAACGCCTCATATCTGGGACCATCCCCGCAGCCAATTCTCCAGGTTTACCCGCTCGACGTGCTCAGGCAGGTTTACGAGGTCAACACCGTTGCCCCGCTGGCATTGATCCAGCTCCTGATCCCTCTCATGCCCGAAGAGGGTGGCGTCATCATCAACGTCACGTCTGACGCCGCCGTCGAGGGCTATGAGGGGTGGGGCGGCTATGGCTCGTCCAAGGCCGCCCTCGAGCAATTGTCCCGTGTTCTGGCAGCCGAGCGGCCCAACCTACGGATCTACTGGGTCGATCCCGGCGACATGAACACCCGTATGCACCAGGAGGCTTTTCCGGGGGAGGACATCTCCGATCGGCCACCGCCGGAGGAAAGTGTTCCCGGGCTTCTCGAGTTGGCAAAGGGCGACCGACCATCAGGCCGATACCAGGCAAGATCGGTGGGAGGACCGGAATGACCCCTGTTCTCGATTTCGAGCTACCAGCTCGACTCGAGGCCAGCGTTCCACCCGAGGAGCAGGGCACTCTGCGCGATCAGGTGCGGCTTATGGTGGGCCGTCGTTCGAGCGGCGAGATCGTGGACGATCTATTTGCTTCTCTACCGGCCTATCTGCGACCGGGTGACGCCCTGGTGATCAACACCTCGGCAACGATTCCGGCGGCTCTCCCCGCATGGACCGCTGATGGAGCGGAGGTCTTGGTCCATCTGTCGACGATGATGGAGGCTGGTCGGTGGACGGTGGAAGTCAGGCAGCCCGACGGATACGGAAGCCTCCCCGGTCCGGACCTGGATCCACAACCTCTATCGCTTCCCGGAGGCGCCGAGGTCAGGCTGGTTTCCCACCCGGACTACTCACGGCGTATGTGGTTTGCCGAGGTTCAGGTGCCGGGAGATCTCCATGCCTACTTGGCAGAACACGGGCGGCCCATCCGCTATCGCTACGCAGCCGCCCCGTGGGGTCTCGACGCCTATCAGACGGTTTACGCCCGTGAGCCCGGCTCGGCCGAGATGCCGTCTGCCGGGCGTCCCTTCACGGCCGAACTATTGGCTGAACTGGTCGCTCAGGGGGTGGTGGTGCTGCCGGTTGTCCTTCATGCGGGGGTGGCGTCAATCGAGATGGGGGAGAAGCCGGCTCCGGAGCGGAGGCGGGTTCCCCTCGCTACGGCTACCGCCATCAACGCCCTCCGCGCCGACGGTGGTCGTGTGGTCGCGGTGGGGACCACTGTCACCCGGGCTCTCGAGTCAGCGGCTGACATCGACGGCACCGTCCGGCCC
>CAZPIZ010000455.1:0-1513 GCA_964586615.1 uncultured Acidimicrobiaceae bacterium
CAGTTCATCCTGATGAGACCATGAAGACCAGGACGAGGTTAGATAGCCCTGTGCAGGATCTAGCCGGAGACGTTCTCCTAACCGATCATTACCAGCTCACCATGGGCCAGGTCTATTTCCGTCACGGTCTTCACGAGCATCGGGCCCGTTTCGAGCACTTCTTCCGTAGCTATCCCGACTACGGGGGCCATCAGGCGGGTTATGCCATCACGGCCGGGATGAGGACCTTTCTCGATTGGCTCAACGCCGCCCGGTTCGACCCCCACGAGATCGAACAACTGGCAGCCCATCCCGCAAGTGACGGTCGCCCGCTGTTCTCGAGCGACTACCTCGATTGGCTTGCTGTCAACGGCGACTTCGGGTCTCTCTCGATCACGGCGATCCCCGAGGGGAGGGTGGTCCACCCCGGGGTTCCGCTGACGGTGGTGGAAGGCCCCCTGATCCTCGCCCAGTTGATCGAGACCGCCCTGCTCAACCATCTCAACTTTGAGACCCTGATCGCCACCAAGGCCTCGAGGGTCTGGGAGGCGGCTCGGGGCGGCAGGGTCATCGAGTTCGGTGCTCGGCGGGCACAGGGTTCGGGCGCTCACTCCGTGGTCCGGGCCGCCTTGATCGGCGGAGCCATCGGATCCTCGCTGGTCGGGCGGTCCTACGAGCTGGGGTTCCTTCCACTCGGAACCCATGCCCATTCGATAGTGCAGGCTTTCATTGCCCTGGGCATGGGAGAGCTCGGGGCGTTCCGCGCCTATGCCGAGGTCTACCCCGACGACTGCCTTCTCCTGGTAGACACCATCGACACGCTCGATTCCGGTCTTCCCAACGCCATCACCGTGTTCCAGGAACTCCGGGGACAAGGGCACCGTCCGGTTGGAATTCGGCTCGATTCGGGCGACCTCGCCCATCTGGCAGTCCGCTCGGCTGAGCTGCTCAATGAAGCGGGCTTCAACGACACCTCGATCGTCCTGTCCTCCGAGCTCGATGAGATCACGATCTGGCAGATCATCGAACAGATCCTCGACGAGGCTCCTCGCTACGGTCTCGATGGGGAGTCGGTCGTGAAGCGACTTGTCTATGGAGTCGGGTCCCGGCTCGCCACCTCCCACGGCGACCCCTATCTCGATGGGGTGTACAAGCTTGCCGCCATCGAAGAGGGGGGAGAGTGGAAGCCCGCCATCAAGGTCTCCGACACTCCGGCCAAGGTGATGACCCCGGGTGCCAAACGCTCCTGGAGGATCTATGACCATCGTGGAGTAGCGACCGCCGATCTCTTGGCCCTGGACACCGAGAATCCAAAGCCTCCGCTCGAGCTTCACCATCCCAGCCAGATGGGAGTCGTCAGGCATCTGAGAACCGAGCAAGTGAGTGGCGTCGAGGAGCTCGCCGTACCGGTTTCGACCTCAAACCTGCCATCTCCCCACGACGAAATCGTCATGGCCCAGGAGCGGCGCCTGTCCGACCTCGAGCGTCTCGACCCGGGGGTCCGCCGACTGGTCAACCCCCACGTGTATCACGT